>NZ_JBRREG010000065.1:0-27977 GCF_056760155.1 Stenotrophomonas sp. STEN022 | reverse complement strand
GTTGGGTGGGGGTTGGTGTTTTGCGCCGGGGCCCCTCTGGGGTCCTGCCTCTCGCTCTTCCCCCCCCCCCCGCCCCCCCCCCCCCCCCACTACAGGTGAGGCGTCAGGCCGCGCTTACCGCCAACCATTGCTGCAGCAACTCGCGCACGTCGTGCAGCGAGGCGGTGATGTGGTGACCGTAGCCGCGCACTTCTTCGTCCGGCTCCAGCAGGTCCGGAATCTGGATGGTGGTCATGCCAGCGGCCAAGGCCGCGCGCACGCCGGTTGGTGAATCTTCCAGCGCCAGGCAATGCACGGGGGCGACGCCCAAACCGTGCGCGGCGTGCAGGTAGATATCCGGGGCCGGCTTGGAATGGGCGACATCGCTGCTGGTGGCAACGAACTGGAAATACTGCAGCAGCCCAGCCGCCTCCAACTTGCGTTGGGCAAGCGGTGAACGCGTCGCGGTGGCCACCGCGCGCGGGATGTCGTGCTCGCGCAGCAATTCCAGCAACTCGATGATGCCCGGCCGCAACGGCACGCCGGCATCAACGATGTCGGCATAGCGCGCATAGGAATCGGCCAGCAGTGCGTCGGTACGCTGCATGCCCAGCACGTCAGCCAGTTTCTGCCGGGTGGTGGCATCGGAGGAGCCGATCAGGGACAGCAGCAGCGGGCGCGGCAAGGCATAGCCGTGCTGCTGCGCGGTCTGCTCCAGACAGCCCATCAGCGCGCGCTCGCTGTCCAGCATCAGCCCGTCCATGTCAAACACCAGCGCCTGCGGGCGGGCCAGCAATTCCATCAGGCCTGCTCTCCAAACAACACCGCCAGATCGGCGGCATCGAGCTGACGCCATTGGCCTTCAGGCAGATCGCCCAGGCCCAGGCCGCCGATGCGCGAACGGTGCAGCGCCTGCACGTGGTTGCCCACCGCGGCGAACATGCGCCGCACCTGGTGGTAACGACCTTCGTGCAGGGTCAGTCGCGCGACGCGCGGACCCAGCACCTCAAGTTCGGCGGGCAGCAAGGGCTTGTCGTCCGACTCCAGCAGCAGCGCGCCGCTGGCGAACTGCGCGGTCTCATTGCCGCTCAGGTCTTCCGCCAGCTGCGCTTCGTAAACCTTGTCCAGCTTCGACTTCGGCGACACGATGCGATGCAGCAGCTGGCCGTCATCGGTCATCAGCAGCATGCCCGAGGTATCGCGATCGAGGCGACCGACGCTGGACAGCACTGGGTCGCGGTCGCGGAAACGCTCGGGCAACAGCTCATAGATCAGGCGGCCATGGTCTTTGGTGGAACAGGTGTAGCCGGCCGGTTTGTGCAGCATCAGGATCAGGCCAGGCGGCGGGTCCAGCACTTCGTCATCGATGCGGATGTTGTCGTGCTCGACCTTGTCGTCGGCGTACAGCACATCACCCTGCGCATCGGTGATGCGGCCCTCGCGGAACATCTGCTGCACCTGCTTGCGGCTGCCGTAACCGAGGTTGGCGATGTGTTTGACCAGCTTCATGCGCGACCCCGGGTACCGACGATGACCTTGAAACCATCGCGCTCGGCGGCAACACGCACCTGGCCGAAGCTCTCGGTCAGGATCTGCTCATAGGGCAGATGGCGGTTGGCGACCATGAACAACTGCCCACCCGGGCGCAGCGACTGCGCGGCCACGGCAATGAAACGACGGCCGATGTCGGGCCGGTCTTCGCGCGCCGGGGTGTGGAACGGCGGATTGGAGACGATGAAATCGTAGCGGCCATCGATGCCGGCGGTGACGTCCTGCCAGCGGAAATCCAGCTTCACCTGCTCGCCGACGTCGGCCAGGTTGTGACGGGCCAGCGCCAGCGCGCGCGCCTCGGCCTCGTACAGATCCAGCGCGGTGACCTTGGGGCAGCGCGCCAGCACTTCGGAGGACAGATAGCCCCAGCCAGCGCCCAGATCGGCGCCACGGCCGGCCAGATCCGCCGGCAGCTGCTCGACCAGCAGGGCCGAAGCCGGATCGATGCGGTCCCAGGCGAACACGCCGGGGCGGCTCAAGAAGCGGCCGTCGACGATCTTGCGCGGTGCATCCAGCGCGGCCCAGCGCTTGTGCAGCGCCGCGTCGTGCTGGCCTTCGGCTGGCAGCGACCAATAGGCGCGACAGTGGTTTTTGGTCAGCGTGCCGCCCAGCCCGGCCAACTGCTGCAGGTCGCTTTCGCCGGAGCGGGCGCCTTCGTTGTTGGACTGGCAGGCGAGGATGATGCCGCCCGGGGCCAGCTTGCCCAGCGCCTGTGCGAACAGCGCGCGGGCTTCGTCGCGCTGCCGCGGCGGCAGCACCAGCACCAGCGCATAACGCTCGTCGGACTGCTCCAGCGCCTGCTCATCGCGCACCTCCCAGCCACTGCCCTGCAGCGCCTCGGCAAACGGGCGGAAGCTCTGCGAACAAACCAGTTGGGTGCTGTCTGCATGCTCACGCAGCGGCCAACCATCGCGCGCACGCAGGAACAGGACCGGCCCCTGCGGCCAGCGCAGGCCAGCCTTGGAGAACGGGAGGAACAGGGTTTCCAACGGTGCGTCGTGCGGAGCAGGCATGCCGGTCATTCGTCTAGCAGGGCCGGCCATTCTACCGGGCCGGCCCCGGTCACCGGCCGCAGCCAGCTGAATGAGGCCTCGCGACCGCGCTGGATCAGGGTTCAGCAGCCGGCAAATGCTGCACCTGGAGCACGCTGTCCAGCCACACCACATGCTGCTGGCAGGCCCGCAACAGGTCTTCCAGCCGCACGGTCGCGTTCACCCCGGGCTCCTCGTTGTGGTCGGCAAAGTGCTGCAACGTCGGCTGCGCGGTAACGGTGCCAGCCACACGACTGCCATCCTTGAGGACCAGCATGACCCGGGCCTGCTCCGGCAACTGGCCGAGCAAGGCCTCCAGCGATGCGATCAGCATCGGGTCGGAATAAACATGGGGCGCGTACAGGGGCATGGCGGCGTCCATGAGTGAACGCCGTCACAGTACCGTTTTTCCGCGTGAAATCCGTGCAAAGATTTCAGCGCGGCAAGCGCGCGTCGCGGATCGCCGCAATCAGCTGCGCCACGCTGTACGGCTTGGCCAGATGCCCCTGGAAGCCAGAGGAAAACGCGCGCCGCCGGTCATCGGCACGGGCCAGCGCGGTCACCGCCACTGCCGGCAGCTCATCGCCACCGACGCCCAAGGTCTCGCGCAGGGTGTGGATCAGGCCGTAGCCATCCATGCCCGGCATGCCGATATCGCTGATCAGCACATCGAACGCGGTATGTCCGCGCAGGTCCAGCAGCTCCAAGGCTTCGGCAGCGGTGCTGGCTGTAACCACCGACGCGCCCTGCTCTTCCAGCAGGCGGCGGATGTAGCCCAGCATGTCGACCTGGTCCTCCACCGCCAGCACGCGCAGACCCTGCAGGGCGTTCGGCACCAGCACCTGCTCGCCGATGCGACCGCGCTGTACGCGCCGGCGCGGGTGGTTTGCCGCTTTCTGCGCTTGGAACTCGGGCAGGCGCAGAAGGAAGGTGGCGCCATGCCCCGGCCCCTCGCTGGCCGCGGAAACCGTACCGCCATGCAACTCGGTCAGCTGCTGGACGATGGCCAGACCCAGCCCCAGACCACCGTGGCGGCGGGTGGTGGTGCTGTCGGCCTGACTGAAACGGCTGAACAGGTGTTCCAGGAACTCAGCTTCGATGCCATCACCATCGTCCTTGATCTGCACCACCAGATGACCGGCCTCATGCCGCAGGCTGATCTCGATCCGCCCTTCCACCGGTGTGAACTTGATCGCGTTGGACAGCAGGTTGCCAAGGATCTGCTGCAGACGGGTGGCATCGCCGAGCACCGGTTGCGGCAATTCCGGCAGTTCCAGCACCACCGTCTGCGCCTTGCCTTCGGCCACCAGTTCCTGCGCACGCACCGCTTCGCGCAGCTGCTCGGACAGATCCAGCACTTCCACTTCCAACTGCACCTTGCCCAGCAACATGCTGCTCAGGTCGAGCATGTCCGACATCAGGTTCTTCTGCGTCATCGCGCTGCTGGCGATCACTTCCATGCCGCGACGCATCGGATGGTCGGCATCCATGCGTTGCAACAGCAATTCGCTCCAGCCCAGCACCGTGGTCAGTGGTGTACGCAGCTCATGCGACAAGGTGGCGAGGAATTCATCCTTCATCCTCGCCATGCCTTCAGCTGCGTTGCGGGCAACACGCTCGGCGGTGAGCAGGTCTTCACGCGCCAATTCGATCTCACGGCGCTCGGTGATATCCGGGCTGTTGCCGGCCAGGCCGATGAAGCGGCCATCGGCCGAAAAACGCGGCACGGCGTTCATTTCCAACCAGCGCCATTGCCCATCGTAGCGGCGTACGCGGGTATTGGCGTGCAGCTCGGTGCGGCCGTTCAACGCAGCCTGCAGTTCGTACTCGAACGATGCACGCTCGTCCGGATGCAGAAAGCGCTGCCAGGGGTCCGGCCCCAGGTCCTGATCAGCTGGCAGCCCGAAGAAGGTGAAGAACGCCGTGTTGACGAAGCGCAGCTGGCCGAGGTCATCCACCACCCAGACCGGCATCGGCAGGCCGTCAGCCAAGGCGCTGAAACGCGCCTCGCTTTCGGCCAGCTCGGTTTCAATCCGCTTGCGTGCGGAGATATCAAAAAGGAACACCGCAACCTGGTGCTTGTCGGGCTTGCCGATGCGTACCGCTTCCACCGAATACCAGCGCGAGGGCTCCGACACCTGCCGCTCGAACTGGCTGATCCCACCCTCACTGACCACCCTGCCAAAGGCCTGGAACCAGTCCGCTTCCATCGCCGGCACCACCTCGCTGGCGCGGCGACCGGTGACATTGCTCAGACCGGTGACCTTCTGGAAACCCGCATTGACCTTGCGGTAGATGAAGTCCACCGCGACGCCGTGTTCAAACACCAGTTCGATCACACAGAATCCGCTGGCCACCGCATTGAATACCTCCCGATAGAGGCTGGAGCTTTCCAGGTCCTCTTCATCCAGAGACAGCAATGACAGGTGTGAGTCCGAGTTGGGGGCAGGCATTGTCGGAAAGGTGAAAGGGCGCGGCAAAGTGGGGAAGATGTGCCAAGCAGTCTGGGCGAGAAACCATCCACGCCCCGTGATGATGAACCATCGCTCAATCCACTGCTGCGAACTGGCACCGGGTTCATTGCAGCGTAAAGCTGTCAGTTGCACACTTCCACCATCAAAGTCCTGAGGAGCACGTCATGAAAACACTGACCGTTACCGGACTTGTCCTGGCCTGCCTGCTGGCTGTTGGCGGCGCCGATGCCAAGCCGCGCACCGTTTCCGATCCGCAAGCCCCGCGTGCCCTGCCTGCCGAAGGCCCGGTGCAGGTGCAGTGGACCGACCCGGCCCAGTTCACCGAGCTTCGCTACAGCCGCAACCGCTGGGATGCCCAGCGTGGCGACTGGGTGGAGGATCTGGCCGAACACCTGCGCAAGCAGGCCAGCAAGCAGTTGCCGGAAGGGCAGAAGCTGGACGTGACCATCACCGACATCAAGCGTGCCGGCGACTACGAGCCGTGGCACGGCCCGCGTCTGGACGATGTACGCATCATGCGTGACATCTACCCACCGCGTATCTCGCTGCAGTTCACCTTGACCGATGCCAATGGCCAGGTCATCGACCAGGGCGAGCGCAAGCTGTCCGACACGGGTTATCTGCTCAACAGCAGCCTGCCCAACAACACCGACCCGCTGCGTTACGAGAAGCGTCTGCTCAATGATTGGGTACGCCGCGAACTGCAGGGCGATCGCAGTACTGCAGGGTTGTGATTCGCACCGCTTAGATTGGAAACAGAAAGGGCCGCAATGCGGCCCTTTTTGTTTCACCTGTAGTGCCGAGCCATGCTCGGCAGAAGCTTTGCCGGCACCACATCAGCACAGAGCCAACCCCTCCCCAACCCTCCCCTCCGCCTTCGGCGCAAGGGAGGGAGCAGAAGCATCACGCCGACAAATACACCCGCGGCGTGCGCTTGAGGCTGCACGGCAAGCGATAGGCGCTGGTATTGCAGCGCGGCGCCAACTCGGAAATGGTCGGCGCATTGCCCCACAACTGCACGATGCTGCCACGTGCGGCCTGCGGGTGATCGGTCAGGTCCACGGTCAACATGTCCATCGATACACGACCAATCAACCGACCAGGTACGCCGTCGATCAGCACCGGCGTGCCATTGGGTGCGAACTGCGGATAGCCATCGGCGTAGCCCATCGCAACCACGCCTACACGCGTTGGCTTTTCAGCAACAAAACGCGCGCCATAACCCAGCGGTTCGCCGACGGCGAGTTCGCGCACCGCGATCACCCGCGACTGCAGGGTCATCACCGGACGCAGCTGCGCGGCATGCGGGCTGGGCTGCGGATACAAGGGATCTGCGCCGTACAACATCAGGCCCGGACGTACCCAGTCACTGCGCACATCCGGCCAGCCCAACAAGGCCGGCGAATTGCACAGACTGGTTTCACCGGCCAAACCTTCTGTCGCACGGACGAAGACATCCAGCTGCTCGCGGGTGCGGTTGCTGTCCAACTCATCGGCACGCGCCAGGTGGGTCATCAACACCAGCGGGCCAACCTGCGGCAGTGCGCTCAGGCGTGCATGCGCATCGCGGAATTCCTCCGGCGACAGACCCAGCCGGTGCATGCCGCTGTCCAGCTTCAGCCAAATGCGTAGCGTGGCATCGGTCTTGAATGCTTCCACCGCCTCCAGCTGCCACGACGTTGCCACCACCACCCAGAAATCATGCTCGACGATCAACGGCAGCTCGGCCGCGTCGAAGAAGCCTTCCATCAACAAAATCGGGCCACGAATGCCGGCCTGACGCAGCTCCAGCGCCTCTTCGATGCAGGCCACGCCGAAGCCATCGGCCTCGTCCTGCAGCGCACGGGCGCAGCTCACCGCGCCATGGCCATAGGCATCCGCCTTGATGATCGCCAAGGCCTTGCCACCGCCGAGCTGGCGGGCCAGCCGGTAGTTGTGGCGCAGTGCGTCCAGGTCGATCAGTGCCTGTGCCGGGCGCATCAGTGCTGGCCCTTGCCGTAGCGGAAGATATCCAGGCCTTCGGTGCTGATCTGCGGCTGCTTGCCGCTCATCAGATCGGCCAGGTAACGGCCGGAGCCGGCCGCCATGGTCCAGCCCAGGGTGCCATGGCCGGTATTGAGGAACAGGTTGCGATACGGCGTTGCGCCGATCACTGGCGTGCCGTCCGGGGTGGCCGGGCGCAGGCCGGCCCAGAAGCTGGCCTGCGACAGGTCGCCGCCATCCGGATACAGGTCCTTGACCACCTTCTCCAGCGTGGCGCGACGACGCGGCTCCAGCGACAGATCGAAACCGGCCACTTCGGCCATGCCACCAACGCGGATGCGGTCTTCGAAGCGGGTGATGGCGATCTTGTAGCTTTCGTCGAGGATGGTCGAATTCGGTGCCATCGCCGCATTGGTGATCGGCAGGGTCAGCGAGTACCCCTTCAGCGGGTACACCGGCAGCTGCATGCCCAACGGTGCCAGCAGCTGCGGCGAATAGCTGCCCAGCGCCAGCACATAGTGATCGGCGGTCTCAAGCTTGCCATTGATGCGCACGCCGGTGATGCGGTCGCCCTCGGTCTGGATCGAAGCGATGTCCTGGTCGAAGCGGAACTCGACACCGGCCGCTTCGGCCAACGCCGCCAGCTTGGTGGTGAACAGCTGGCAGTCGCCGGTCTGGTCCTCGGGCAGGCGCAGCGCGCCGACCAGCATCTCGGTCTTGCCGGCCAACGCCGGCTCAACCCGGGCAATGCCCTGGCGGTCCAGCACTTCGTAGGGCACACCGTATTCGCGCAGTACCTCGATGTCCTGCGCGGCGGCGTCCAGCTGCTGCTGGGTGCGGAACAACTGGGTGGTGCCCAGTTGGCGACCTTCGTAGTCGATGCCGGTGGCGGCGCGCAGCTCGTTGATGCAATCGCGGCTGTAGTCGGACACCCGCACCATGCGCGCCTTGTTGACCGCATAGCGGGCCGAGGTGCAGTTGCGCAGCATCTGCCACAACCAGCGGTACTGGGCGATGTCGGCGGTCGGGCGGATCGCCAGCGGCGCGTGTTCCTCGAACAGCCACTTGATCGCCTTGAACGGCACGCCCGGGGCGGCCCACGGCGAGGTGTAGCCGAACGACAGCTGGCCGGCATTGGCAAAGCTGGTTTCCAGCGCCGGCGCCGGCTGCCGATCCACCACGGTGACCTCAAAGCCGGCCTGCCGTAGATACCAGGCACTGGTCGTGCCGATCACACCGCTGCCAAGCACCAGAACACGCATTTTCATTCTCCGGACCACATCATTCCCTGCGCACGGGATGGCAGGGGCTAGGAACGGCGCAGTATATTCAGGGTCAACCAGTGTTTTTAGCTGTATTGATATGACAGATCAGGGTAATTTCCTGTTTCGTTCATCATAAGCAGAGCCACCATGGCCACCCGCAGCCGCGAACTGGACAAGATCGACCGCAAGATCCTGCGCATCCTGCAGCAGGAGGGGCGCATCTCCTTCACCGAGCTGGGCGAGCGCGTCGGCCTGTCGACCACGCCCTGCACCGAGCGCGTGCGCCGGCTGGAGCGAGAAGGCGTGATCACCGGCTACTACGCGCGCCTGGACCCCGCCTCGGTCAAAGCCAGCCTGCTGGTGTTCGTGGAGATCAGCCTGGCCTACAAATCCGGCGACATCTTCGAAGAGTTCCGGCGCGCGGCGCTGAAGCTGCCCAACGTGCTGGAGTGCCATTTGATGTCCGGTGATTTCGATTACCTGCTCAAGGCACGCATCAACGAAATGGCCTCCTACCGCAAGCTGCTGGGCAGCACCCTGCTGACCTTGCCGCACGTCCGCGAATCCAAAAGCTACATCGTGATGGAAGAAGTAAAAGAAACCCTGTGCCTGCCAATAGCAGAGTAATGCCGAGCCGTGCTCGGCACTACGCACCCTCCCTTTGGCCGCAGGCCAAGGGGAGGGTTGGGGAGGGGTCGCTTTTAGCTTTGGCTTGGAATGCCTCCTGCCGAGCATGGCTCGGCACTACATGGGTCAGCGGGTGCCGACCGGCGGCGGCACCACCTGCTGCCCAACGCCACTGGGCACGGTGTCGTAGTAACGATTGGTGCGGGTGTCCAATACCCGACCCGGGCTGGTCTGGCGCATATGCGGCGCCGGCTGACCCTTGCTGTCATAGATCGGCCGCACGGGCTGCGGCGGCTGAGTGATCGGCTTCACCTTCGGTGTCGGCTTGGGCTTGGTGACCGGTCGTGGCGGCAACGGCCGCACCTCCTCCTGCCGCTGGTCGGATGGCACCGTCACCGGCGGCCGCGACGGCGGTGGCAGCGTCACCGGACGCGTTGCGGTGGGTGACGGTGGCTGCTGCAATTGCGCCTGTGCGAACAACGGCACGAGCGCCAGCACTGCCAACGTCAGATACGTCATCCGTTTCATCGGCATCTCCCGTTCTTCCACCAGCCGAGCATGCGCCGGCACAGCTTGCGCCGCCATGAATGCGCGCTTGGACTGCCCCGTGCCCGCCCCTACCATTGATATCTGTCCCACGGATGCAGCGCCATGACCGCCTTCGATCTAACCCCTCCCAGCAACGCCGAACGTGATGCCCTGATCGCCGGGCTCAGCAGCGAGGAACAGCGCGTGCTGCTGCATCACGGCACCGAGGCGCCGTTCTGCGGCGTGTTCCTGGATAACAAGCGTGATGGCGTGTACTGCTGCCGCCTGTGTGCGCTACCGCTGTTCCGTTCCAGCACCAAGTTCGACTCGGGCACCGGTTGGCCCAGCTTCTTCGCGCCGTTCGATCCAGCGCATGTTCGCGAGATCCGCGACATCAGCCACGGCATGATCCGTACCGAGATCGTCTGCGCACGCTGCGGCAGCCACCTCGGCCATGTATTCCCGGACGGCCCGCCGCCGACCTTTGAACGGCATTGCTTGAATTCGGTGTCGCTGGGCTTTGTCGAGAACGGCCAGCCGTACCCGGACCCGCTGCAGCGTGGTGGAGCCGAAGCGCAGCCCGCAGCGTAAGCAAGCGCACCTCCTGTGGTGCCGAGCCATGTTCGGCTGAGGCCTTACCGTGTAGTGCCGAGCCATGCTCGGCAGAAGCATCACCAGTAGAGTCTCAGCCGAGCATGGCTCGGCTCTACAGGGGCTGCTGTGCTCAGCCTACAGATTTTCCGCTGACGGCCGACAACGGGATATCCCCTCCCCTTGTCTGCCCCCATGCTTATCATCGTCGGCCTGCTCGTTGTCATTTTCGCTGTCCTGGGCGGCTACGTTGGTGCGCATGGCCGCCTGGGCGCGCTGTGGCAGCCCTACGAGCTGGTGATCATCGGCGGCGCCTCGTTCGGCGCGTTCCTGATCGCCACCCCGCTCAAGACCGTCAAGCAGACCTTGCGGGCCACGCTCAGCGTGTTCAAGGGCCCGCAGTACAAGCAGCAGGACTATCTGGACGTGCTCAGCCTGCTCTATGAACTGCTCAACAAGGCGCGTCGCGAAGGCTTCATGGCGCTGGAGGAACACGTCGAGAACCCGCAGGACAGCGCGGTATTCGCCAACTACCCGAAGGTGCTGGCCGACCACCATCTGCTGGACTTCATCACCGACTGCCTGCGGCTGATGATCGGCTCCAACATCGAGCCGCATGAGCTGGAACCGCTGTTGGAACTGGAGCTGGAAAAGCACCACCACGAGGCAATGGAACCGGCCCACGTGCTCAACAAGGTCGCCGACGGCCTGCCCGGCTTCGGCATCGTCGCCGCGGTGCTGGGCATCGTCATCACCATGGGCTCGATCGGTGGCGACATCAAGGAAGTGGGCGCGCACGTGGCTGGCGCGCTTGTCGGTACCTTCCTCGGCATCCTGCTGGGTTATGGCTTTGTCGGTCCGCTGGCAGCGGCGTTGGAAGCACGCGCCGAGCAGGACGCACGCATCTACGAATCGGTGAAAACCGCGCTGCTGGCCTGCCTGCGTGGCTACAACCCGAAGATCGCGCTGGAGTTCGCCCGCAAGACCGTGCCCTCGGCACTGCGCCCGGGCTTCAGCGATTTCGAGCAACACCTGAAGTCGATCAAGTAAGGCGCACGCCATGACCGAGACCAAACCCACGGTGATCGTACGCCGGGTGAAGAAAGTCCAGGGCGGCGGCCACCACGGCGGTTCGTGGAAGGTAGCCTACGCCGACTTCGTCACTGCGATGATGGCTTTCTTCATGGTGCTGTGGCTGATGGCCGCCACCACCAAGCCCGAGCGCGCGGCGATATCCGAATACTTCCGCAACCCCAGCCCCTTGAGCGGCACCAGCAGCACGCCGGCTCCGGGCATGGCCGGCCCCGGCGGTGCCAGCACCTCGATGATCAAGCTGGGCGGTGCCACCGATGTCTCGCGCGGCAACAGCAATGACCCCTTCCAGAACCAGCAGGAAGCGGTGCCCACGCCGGTACAGGAGCGCGAGCGCGACAAGCAGCGGCTGGAAGCACTGAAGCAGGAGTTGCAGGAAGCGATCAGCAAGAGCCAGGCGCTGGAGCCGTTCAAGGATCAGCTGCTGCTCGACATCACCCCGGAAGGCCTGCGCATCCAGATCGTGGACAAGCAGAACCGGCCGATGTTCGACCTCGGCAGTGCGCGGCTGATGCCGTACACGCAGACGATCCTGGTGGAGCTGTCGCGCTACATCAACCAGGTGCCCAATCACATCAGTCTCACCGGCCATACCGACACCACCGCCTATTCCACCCAGGTCGGCTACGGCAACTGGGAGCTGAGTGCGGACCGTGCCAATGCCGCGCGGCGGGCGCTGCTGGAAGGCGGCATGGACCCGGCCAAGGTCGCGCGTGTGGTCGGATTGGCGTCTTCGGTACTGTTCGACAAGGCCAATCCACAGAACCCGATCAATCGCCGTATCAGCATCGTGGTGATGAGCCAGGAAGCCGAAGCGGCGGCACTGAACCAGGCCGACAGCCTGCCGGTACCGGTGGCCACCGTCGTCCCGGCGGCCGCTGCTACGGCCCCGGCTGATGACATCAGCGACGGCCCCGGTTGAGCCCTGTTCCGGCAGCAGGGGCCCGCTGCGCCTACAATAGGCGTCTTTTTCCTATTAGCCGAACACCATGTCCAAGCTCTCCAAAGCCAAGCGCGACAAGCGCAAGAAGCAGGCCCCGCGCCGCCCGTTCGCCCGTCTGAACGCCCAGCAGCAGGTGCAGAACCACGCCGTGCTGGTCAACGAAGAAGGCCAGGTCGTGGCCGCCATCGGCCTGCAGGGCAATGAGTGGCTGCTGGCCATCGGCGGCCAGACCATGGGCAATGCCGACAACCCGGTACCGATGCTGGCCATGCTCAAGCACCTGGCCAATGTGCAGGAGAAGGAAGGCCGCAAGGTCACCCTGGAGTACTCCGCAGCGCTGCAGCAGATGATCGACGACCTGGCCGCCGACGAGGGCAAGACCGCCGACGACTACCTGGCCGGCCTGGTGTCCGAGTTTGAAGGCATCGAAGGCGAAGAAGCGACTGAAGCAGCTGCTGACGACGTCGCCGAAGAGACCATCGCGATTGCCGAAGAAGTCCCGGCTGACGACGACAAGTCCAAGGCCTGAGTCCAAGGCCGAACGTGACGGTCTATATCGACGATGCAGTACATCCCTGGCGCGGTGAGCGCTGGGCGCATCTGATGGCCGACACCTTGCCCGAGCTGCATGCGCTGGCGCAGCAGCTCGGGATTCCACGCAGGGCCTTCCAGAACCGCCCCAGCGGCGTGCACTACGACGTGCCAGCGCCGCTGCGTGAGCAGGCCATCGTGCTCGGTGCGCAGGCGATATCGCGGCATACCGATCGTGCGCAGATGCGCCGGGTGATTGCCAATGCGCGGGCGTTGTACCAGCCCTGATGAATGCACCGTAGAGCCGAGCCATGCTCGGCTGGGGCTGTACCGATAAACCAACATGTAGAGCCGAGCCATGCTCGGCAGGGGTTTACCGGTAACGCTTCTGCCGAGCATGGCTCGGCTCTACATGTTGGTTTATCGGTACAGCCCCAGCCGAGCATGGCTCGGCTCTACCGTTGCTGCTGGCTTAGAACGGGTCGCTGCCCGGGCGCACTTCAACACCCAGCAACGAGCACAGCGCCAGCATCGCTTCGTCGTCGCGGCTCAGTGCCACCCAGCCGGCGTAGGCGTCGCCACCGGTGTTCCAGTTCCACACCGTGTAGCCGTGCTCGCGCAGGCGATCATGGGCGGTGGTCATCAGCATCGGTACGTCGAGGTCGTCGGTGAAATCTTCGTCGTCGAAGTCACCACCCCAAGCAATGTTCAGATTCCAGCGCGCGGCCATTTCGTCCATTGCGGCGACGAAGGAATCGGTGTCCTTCCAGTCCACATAGAAACCTGAACGCCAGTCGATGGCGTCCTTCAGGTCCCACAGCCATTGCTCATCGCTGGCGTCGTCCTCTGCACCGGCGCGTGCTTCGCGCCAGGCGTCGAACTGCTGCAGCGCCGCGTCTTCATCGCCGGGATTGATCAGCCACAGCAGGTTCCAGACCCGCGCCGGATGGTCGTCTTCGTCAAAATCCGGGCGCAGTTCATCGGAGTCTTCGTAATCGGCGCTGTTGTCAGGCATGGTGCTGTTTCCACTACGTAATGGCGCGCATTTTGCCGCCAGCGGCGTGCCAGCGAAAGCCTTGGCACGCCACAGCGGTTATCCTTGCGCCCCGAAGAGGGCCACGGTGGCCTTCACTGAAGCATTGATATGAGCGATACCCCTCCCGATCATCTGGCGGTCAACCCGCAGAGCCCGTTCCACAATGCCGAAGCGCTGCAGCGCGGCGTCGGCGTGCGTTTCAACGGCATCGAGCGTGATGACGTGGAAGAGTATTCCGTGCAGGAAGGCTGGATCCGCGTACAGGCCGGCAAGGCCCGCGACCGCCGTGGCAACCCGATGACGCTGAAGATCAAGGGTACGGTTGAGCCGTATTTTCTTGAGTTAAAGAACGCTTAAGAGCTTAAGAGCCTGCCCTCACCCCAACCCCTCTCCCGCCCGCGGGAGAGGGGCTTTCAGAGCGCAAGCGATCCAGCTTCAGCCCCTCTCCCGTTCACGGGAGAGGGGTTGGGGTGAGGGGAAGCTTCTAACAAGCGAACCAAAAACAACCACCCTCAATCCCTCTGCCTGGTCTCCAGCAGATCCAGATTGCGGATCAGCTTGCGCGCGATCTCATCCGATACCTGTCCGCGCCGGGTCAGCCGGAACAGCTCCTCGCGCTCGGCATTCAAGCCGGCGCTACGCAGGCTGCGATAGGCCTGCTCCATGCGCCGCACTTTCTCCGGGTCTTCATCCGGGCCTTGGCCCTTCTCCAGATTGCGTTGGTACAGCAGGCTCACCCGCGCCGCGGCGTCGTTGAGCAGCTGCACGGAACTGGTGGATTGGCCTTCGACCAAGGCCTGTCGCGCCTTCTCTACCGCTGCCAGAGCCGCCTTGGACGATACCCTGCGGGCCAGATCCTCCTCGCGCCGGCTATCGTCGTCCTTGGGCAGCTCCAAGCCCTTGAGCAGGCGCGGCAGCATCAAGCTGGCGCCGACCAGCGACACCAGGATCACCGCCGCCGCCAGGAAGATCACCAGATCACGTGCCGGGAATGGCTCGCCACCGGGAATCATCAACGGCAGGGTCAACACGCCAGCCAAGGTGATCGCGCCGCGCACGCCGGCCACCGACATCGCCAGCACCACCCGCCACGAGGTACTGGTGGTTTCTTTCTCGCCACGCATCCGCGCCCGCAGCAGGTTCCAGCGCAGCGACAGCCATACCCAGACCAGTCGCAGCACCACCAGCACGGCATTGATCGCCAGCACATAGACCAGCAGCCACCACGCGCTGTGATGGCCAGTCACCGACATGGTCTCGATCGCGCGCTCGACAATGCCCGGCAGTTGCTCGCCCAGCAGCACGAAGATGATGCCGTTGAAGCTGAACTGCACCATGTTCCACACCGCGTTGCGCTGCACGCGCATGCTGCCGCTGATGCGGCCGGTCAGCTCCACGTAGCTCATGGTCACGCCGGCGGCGACTGCGGCGAGGATGCCCGATGCATGCAGCTCTTCTGCCAGCAGGTAGGCGGCGAACGGAATAAGAAGGTTGACCAGCAGCGCCGCGCCCGGCTCCTCACCGAAGCTGCGCCACAACCAGCGCTGGAAGGTGGACACGCTCCAGGTCACCGCCACGCCAATTGCCAGGCCGGCGAAGGCCACCCACAGGAAGGTCAGTGACGCCTGTGCCAGCGAGAACGATCCAGTCATAACCGCCGCCACCGCAAAGCGGAAGCAGACCAGGCCGGAGGCGTCGTTCAACAGCGACTCGCCTTCCAGGATGTGCATCAGTCGCTTGGGAATCGGCACGCGTGAGGCAATCGCGCTGACCGCCACCGGATCGGTCGGCGAGATGATGGCCGCCAGTGCGAACGCCACCGCCAGCGGCATCGATGGAATCATCCAGTGGATCAGCAGGCCGGCACCAAGCACGGTGAACACCACCAACCCGAACGCCAGCTCCAGGATCGCGCCCTTGTCGCGGAAAAGGCCCTGTTTGGGAATGCGCCAACCATCCAGGAACAGCAGCGGCGGCAGGAACAGCAGGAAGAACATGTCCGGCTCAAGCGCATGGCCGCGATTGAACACGCCTGCAATCAGCGCACCCAAGCCGATCTGCACCAAGGGCAACGGCAATGAGAAGGGGAGGATTCTTACCAGATAGCCACTGGCGACAACCGCCACCAGCATTGCCAGAACTACTTCAATCGTGTGCATGCCCGTTCCACGGATTCACTACCACGACAGCAGGCTGCCGACACTGGCAGTGGCGGATGAATACCGGGAAATTACCACAGCAATCAGGCGGTGCTGTCGTCGATGTGCGCCATGATCGCTCGCAATCGCATCACGCCGGGCGAGCCGGCTTGGCGTGCATCGCTGCACGCCAAGCGCTCACCTGCCAAGCTCATTGCGCCTCGCCATCGAAGCGGTAGATGTCCATCGCCAGGAATCCCATGTCGATGCCGGCATCGATCCGCCGTGCGCCAAGCTGGTCGCTGCCGGCTGCGCCCATCGCAAAATACAACGGCAACAGATGCTCATCGGTAGGGTGCGCCTGGCTCGCGAATGGCGCCTGCTGGCGGTAGTCGAACATGGCCGGCAGGTCGTTGGCCTCCAGCTTCTGCTCCACCCAGTGGATGAACGGGCGCACATACGGCGCCTCCTTGCCCTCCTGGTAGTTGCGCCAGTCATGCAGGTTGTGGGTAATGCTGCCCGAGCCGATCAGCAGCACGCCCTGCTCGCGTAGCGGTGCCAATGCGCGCCCCATCGCGAACTGATGCTTCGGGCCGAGCCCCGGTTGGATCGACACCTGCAGCACCGGGATGTCGGCCTCCGGATACAGGTAACGCAGCGGTACCCAGGCGCCATGATCGAGCCCGCGCTGCGGGTCGATGCCCGGCTGCAGGCCGGCTTCGGCCAGCCGCTGGGCCACGTCCTGGGCCAGCGCCGGTGCACCGGGTGCCGGGTACTGCAGCTTGTACAGCGCCTCGGGGAAACCACCAAAATCATGGATGGTCTCCGGCTGGGCCGCGGCCGAGACCTGTGGCGCATGCCCCAGCCAATGCGCCGAGGCCATGACGATGGCGCGCGGCCGCTGCATCCCGGCAGCCAGCTCAGCCAGGCGCGGCCCCACCAACCCCGGCTCCAGGGCGGTCATCGGTGAACCATGCGAGATGTAAAGGGAAGGCAGCGAACTGCGCATCGTGGGCTCCCTGAAGGATTTGGAGCGTGCAGGTTATTGCCCGGAGCTCCGGCAACAAATAATCTCACCAGCAACGTTTTATTGCGGAAACGGGAACAATGGACACCATCGATGCCATGCGGGTGTTTGTCGCGGTGGTCGAGCGCAATGGCTTCAGCGCCGCCGCTGATGCCCTGGACATTTCGACCGCCGCAGTCACCCGTCAGATCGCCGCGCTGGAGAAGCGCCTGTCCACCCGCCTGCTCAACCGCACCACGCGCAGGGTCAGCCCGACCAGCACCGGTGCGGCCTACTACCAGCGCTGCGTGCAGCTGCTGGCCGAGTTCGACGAGCTGGAGGCCTCGGTCGGCGCCCAGGCGCTGCAGCCGTCCGGGCGGCTGCGGATCAATGCGCCGGTCAGTTACGGCATCGCCCGGCTGGGCGCATTGCTGCCTGCTTACAGCGCGCGCTATCCACAGGTGGAGCTTGACCTGCAGTTGTCCGACCGCCTGGTCGACATGGTCGAGGAAGGTTATGACCTTGCCATCCGCATCACCCGCCAGCCAGCGCCAAACCTGATCGCACGGCATCTGGCGCGGGTCCGCATCCATCTGTGCGCGGCACCGTCGTATCTGGCCCGATACGGTACGCCGCTCACCCCGGAGGATCTGGCGGGGCACCAGTGCCTGTACTACACCTACTCCACCGCAAACGATGCCTGGCAGTTGACCGGGCCGCAGGGCGAGGTCAGCGTCCCGCTACAGCCCCACATGCGCGCCAACAATGGCGATGTGCTGCGCGAAGCTGCCATCGCCGGCATGGGCATCATCGCCCAGCCGGATTTCATCGTCGACCAGGCGCTGGCTGACGGCCGTCTGGTGCCGGTGCTGACGCAATGGGAAATGCCCGCCAGCATCTATGCGGTCTACACCAGCCGCAGCCACCTGGCACCCAAGGTGCGCAGCTTCATCGACTACCTGGTCGAATGCCTGGACGAGGACGCCGACCGCTCAGCTTGAGCGGCTGTCTGCCAGCATCGCCAGCACCTGCTGCAGCGGCATCGGCCGGCCCAGCAGGTAACCCTGCACCTGGTCGCAGCCATGCGCGGCCAGCCAGCGCCGCTGGCCCTCGGTCTCCACACCCTCGGCAATCACCGACAAGCCCATGCTATGGCCCAGCGACAGCAGCGCGCGACAGATGGCGGCGTTGCGCGGATTGGTTTCAACGTCGCTGACAAAGCCACGGTCGATCTTCAGCGAATCCAGCGGCAGGTGCTGCAGGTAGGACATGCTGGAGAAGCCGGTGCCGAAATCATCCAGCGCCACGCCAACGCCATTGGCATGCAGGTGGCCCAGGGTCTGCAGCGCCTGGGTCGGATTACGCATCAACACGCTCTCGGTGAGCTCCATCTGCAACGCACCGCGGGCGAGGCCGTGGTCCTGCATCGCACGGCTGAACTCGCCGACCAGATCGCTGTTGAACAGCTGTACCGCCGAGACGTTCACCGCGATCGGCAGGTGCTCCCAGCCAGCGGCCGACAATTGTTTCTGCGCGCGTGCGGCGGCGTGGATCACCCAGCGGCCGAGCGCGATGATCAGACCGGTGTCTTCGCACAGCTGGATGAAGTCAGCCGGCGCGATGAAGCTGCCATCAGCCTGCGGCCAGCGCAGCAGGGCTTCCAACGCCACCGGGCTGCCTTCGGAGGCATCCATGATGGGCTGGAAATGCAGCAGGAATTCACCGCGGTCAATGGCCATGTGGATGCGCCCAGCCAACTGCAGCCGCTCGGTGTAGTGCGCCGCCATACCACTGTGGAAGTGCAACAACGCCACACCGGTCTCCCGCGCGGCATGCGCTGCCTGCGCAGCGCGGCCCAGCACCTGTTCGGCCAGTTCGCCGTCCTGCGGGCAGCTGGCCACACCTATGCGTGCTTCCAGCTGGTGATAGGTATCGCGGCCACGGATAGGCTCGGCTACCGCCGCCAGCAAGGCATTGAGCGCCATCTGCGGATCGCCCTCGCCCTCTATCGCCAGCACGAAGTCCTCAGCCGGCTGGTGGGCCAGCAGGCCATAGCGGGCGGCCAGGCCACCCAGACGCACCGACACTGCGCGCAGTGCCTCTTCACCAGCATCGCGACCGAGGGTATCGGTGATCATCTGCAGGCCACGTAGCTGCACATGGGCGATGGTGTAGCCACGGCTGCCGGCATCCAGCCGCTCGGACAGCGCACGCACGGTCAGCAGGCCGGTGCCGGCATGGTGACTGGCGCGGTAGGCCAGCTCGTTCTCGTAGCGCAGGCGCTGGCTGACATCTTCAGCCAGCACCAGGCAGGCATTACGGCCGGCAAATTCCAGCTTGGCGAAGTGCCCCTGCACGTGGAATGCGCTGCCATCCTTGCGCAGGTGTGTGCTGACCTGCAGCCCCAGCAGGTCACCATTCAAGGCACGGCCTGCGGTCTGCCGGACCTCATCCCATTCCGCTGCCGGGCGGATGTCCAGGATCGACATCGCGAGGAACTCGTCGCGGCTATAGCCGTATTGATCGATCGCGGCCTGGTTCACTTCCAGGAAACGCAAGGTAATCAGATCGAAGATCCAGAACGGCGCAGGGTTGCGGTCGAACACCAGCCGGAACTGGCGCTGCGCCTCCTGCGCGCGCGCCTCGGTGTTGACCCGCTCACTTATGTCGACCACCGCGCCGGCCAGGCGCTTGCTGTCCCCTGCATCATTGACCAGCTCACCGCGCGCGGACAGCCAGCGCAATGAACCATCGCCGCTACGCAGGCGGAACATCGCATTCAATGCACCCTTGCCAGCAAGCGCGCGCACCAGCATATCCTTCAACCAGGCGCGGTCTTCTTCATGCACCCGTGCCAGGAACCCCTCCAGCGAGGTGTTGCGCCCAGCTACCGCCAGCATCTGCTGGGTCAGCGCCGACCAATACACAATCGGTCTTTCACCATGGATGGACCAGGTGCCGACCTTGCCAACTTCGTGGGCCAACGCCAGCTCGGCATTGCCAGCCTGCAGCTCTTCACTGAGCTGCTGCTGATGGCGGGTACTGCGGTCAACCCGATACAGCAGGTAAGCAAAGCCGGCCAAATACAGCAGATAGATGCCGATGGATGCATACAGCAGCAGATACCAGCCCGCCATCACCTCGCGGTAGGACAGTGAGGCGTACAGACTCAAGGGGAAATCGGTTGGCACGCTGACCGCCGCGATGCGACGCTGGCCGTCAAAAGGACTGGTCACTACACCGCGTTTCAACACCGTCGGCGATGGCGGCAGGATTTTCATTGGCCGTGCCAATGGATTGCCAACCAACTGGCCTGGATCACGGCTATGGGCCAACAACTGCCCATAACGGTTGCCAATGGAAGCGGTGCCATCGCGGCCCAGATCCAGGCCGCTGACAACCTCCTGGAAGGCCCCCAGCCGCACCCGCGTCAACAGCCACTGGCCCGGCTGCACCTGCAAGGCTGCACGCAGCAACCAATGCTTGTCGGCGGTCTCCTCCAGCGCACCGATATAGAGGCCGCCGCTGAGCAGGCGATTTTCCGGAACCACCCAACTCTGCAAGGTGAGATCGCCCGTTCCTGCCGACAGTGGCACACCGCGATCATCCACCAAGGTGATGGACGCAAGGTCCTGGTTACGCTCCAGCACACCGCGCAGGCTGGCCTCAAACAAAGCAGGCGCCTGATCAGGCACCTGTCGATAGAACTCCCGGGTATCGCTGGCGGTGCCGCGCAACGCGCGTTCCCAGGTGACCAGCTGCGCGCGCAAAAGACGGCTGCTGCCGCTGGCCAGCGCCGCCGACTGCCGCTGCGCTGCTTCAAGCCGGCTGTTGCGGTCGTTCCACAGCATGCTGATCATGCCGCCTGCCAACAGCAAACCCACCGCCACGCCGGCAATGATCATGACCCGCAATGGATGAGCCGGCGTCCGAGTCACCGGTGAGTCCAACGTATCAGTAGGCGGAAAGCTGGCATTGCGTATGTTGGTCCTGGCATCACTACAACTAGGAACCGGCAGGTGGGGACCTGCAACGGTCGCATGCGAACACCACATACTCCACCCTGCGGATGTCTCCCCAGACACCACCTGCAGCGCGTTCGCTCAAGCATGCAGCACAATCACCGTCGGCGTGAAGAGTGCGTGACCAATTTTCTCGCATTCCCCGCACTTGTGCACATCCGTCAAGTGCCAGAATCAATATCTTTGTGAACGGGGTTCGAGGTCTAGACTTGTCATACACATCCTCCGGATACCGTCATGGCTTTGCAACGTTCCTTCCTGGTACTGGCAATCGGCACCGCACTTGCCCTCAGCGGTTGCGCAAAGGACGCCAGCGCGCCCGCACCCGATACCAGCGCGACACCTGCACCCACCAGCAGCGCAGCCAAACCGCAGCTGGGCAGCTTTGGCTTTGATGCCGACGGCATGGACCGCAGCGTCGCCGCCGGCGACAACTTCTACGATTTCGCCAATGGGCAATGGGTGCAGCGCACCGAGATACCGGCCGATCGCTCCAGTTATGGCAGCTTCAATGTGATCGCAGAGAAAACATTGGCCGACACCCGCGCCATCATGGAAGAGGCCGGCAAGGCCAATCCCGGCGAAGTCCGCAAGATTGGTGACTATTACGCCGCATTCATGGACGAAGCCGGCATCGAAGCGCGCGGCACCGCGCCAGTGCAGCCCGCCCTGCAGGCCATTGCCGGCATCTCCGACAAGCCTGCCCTGGCCAAGGCCTTGGGCGCGAGCATGCGTGCCGACGTGGACCTGCTGAACGCCACCAACTTCTATACGCCGCACCTGTTCGGCGTGTGGGTGTCGGTGGATCTGCTGCAGCCCGATCGCAACGCGCCCTACCTGGTGCAGGGCGGCCTGGGCATGCCCGACCGCGACTTCTACCTGCAGGACGGCCGCATGGCCGAGCTGCGCAAGGCCTATGAAGGCTATGTAGCCAAGCTGCTGGAGTTGTCCGGCGACAAGGACGCGGCCGCCAAGGCGGCGCGCATCGTCGCGCTGGAAACCAAGATTGCCCGCGCCCACGCCACCCAGGAAGAAACCAACGACGTGCAGAAGGGCGCAAACGCCTGGAAGCAGGCCGACCTGACCGGCAAGGCACCGGGCATGGATTGGAAGGCCTTCCTGGAAGGTGCCAACCTGGGAGCGCAGCAGGACTTCATCGTCTGGCAGCCGAAGGCCGTAGCAGGTCTGTCCAAGCTGGTCGCCAGCGAGCCGCTGGAGGTGTGGAAGGACTACATGGCGTTCCACGCGCTTGATGAGGCCGCAGCCTATCTGCCCAAGGCCTTCGCCGATGCCCACTTCGCCTTCCACGGCACCGCGATGAGCGGCACCCCACAGCAGAGCGACCGCTGGAAGCGTGCGGTGGCCGAGACCAACAGCGCGGTTGGCGAGGCGGTTGGCAAGATCTACGTCGAGCGCCACTTCGATGCCAACACCAAGGCCCGCGCCGATGAAATGGCCAGGAACATCATCGCCGCCTTCGCCAAGCGCATCGACGCGCTGGAATGGATGTCGCCGGAAACCAAGGCACACGCCAAGGCCAAGGTTGCCGGGCTCAAGGTGGACATGGGCTACCCGAGCAAGTGGCGCGACTACAGCGCACTCGAGGTGAAGGCGGACGATGCACTGGGCAACGCCCAGCGCGCCTCGCTGTTCGAATACCAGCGCAACATCGCCAAGCTCGGCAAGCCGGTCGATCACAGCGAATGGGCAATGCTGCCGCAGACCATCAACGCGATGAACGTGCCGTTGGAGAACCGTCTGGTGTTCCCGGCAGCCATCCTGCAGCCGCCGTTCTTCGACGGTGCAGCTGATGATGCGATCAACTACGGCGCCATCGGTGCAGTGATCGGCCATGAAATCAGTCACGGCTTCGACAATGCCGGCGCGCTGTTCGACGAAACCGGCAAGCTGCACAACTGGTGGACGGCGGAGGACCTGAAGAAGTTCAACGCTGCCGGTGATGCGCTGGCCATGCAGTTCGACAGCTACGAGCCGTTCCCGGGCGTGCACGTCAACGGTCGTCTGACGCTGGGCGAGAACATCGCCGACGTTGCCGGCCTCGGCACTGCATACGACGCCTATCGCCTGTCACTGCAGGGCAAGCAGGAGCAGACGCTGGAGGGCTTCACCCCGGACCAGCGCTTCTTCCTTGGTTTCGCCCAGGCCTGGCGCAGCAAGGCGCGTGAGCAGGCGCTGCGTAATTCACTGCTGACCAATGTGCATGCGCCGGGCCAGTTCCGTGCATTGACCGTGCGCAACGTGGATGCGTGGTATCCGGCGTTCGAGGTCAAGGAAGGCCAGAAGCTGTATCTGGCGCCTGAGAAGCGGGTCAAGGTCTGGTAATTGGCCATGCGCTCCCTCCCTTTGGTCGAAGGCCAAGGGGAGGGTTGGGGAGGGGTTGCTGTTCTGCTGGCGGTAGTGCCGAGCCATGCTCGGCAAGAGGCATTCCCGATAAAGCCCCTGCCGAGCATGGCTCATGCACTACAGTGCTAGCCCCTCTCCCGCGCGCGGGGTGAGATGGGCAGGTTGCGAACCACAGGTTCGCTGCCCGTCGAACGCCCTTGCGCCAGCGCAAGGGCCGGGGCGCGGAGCGGGGGTTGGGGTGAGGGGCGCCCTTCGCTGGTAACGCCCCTGCCGAGCATGGCTCGGCACTACGCCAGCTCGGGCCACGCCGAGAGCACCGACGGGTCCTGCCCTACCCGCTTGCAGGCGCGGGTCGAAATGCCGTCGTTCAAGGCGATCCGGAACAAGGGTGCCACGCTGCGCAGCACGCGCGCGGCCACCACCGATTGCAACTGCTGACCACGACTACGGCCGAGCAGTTGCACCGCCCACTCCGGCAACAAGGCCGCACCGGCGGCAAGAAACACATCGCGCGACACGCCCGGCAATGGCACCGGCAGACGCACATCGCTGAGCACCTCCAAGACCTCGCGTGAACGCTCATCCATGCTCAGCTGCGACTGCTGCTGCCTGGAAGTACTCACGCACCTGCGCTTCACTGGCCGGCACATCACGTGCGCCCAAGGCCTCGGCCACGCGTCGATACTCGTCGTAATAACGATCAGCGATGGCAGTCGGTACCTCGCGGCAATAGCGCCGGCAGCCTTCCAGAAAGCCATACGCTTCGGTGACATGCACCCAGATCAGCAATTGCGGATCATCTGCTGCATACGTGCGGCCATCGGGCAGCGTGCCCACCACCCGCGCATGAATACCCCGAACCTTGCTGATCAGCTTCTCGACCTCGGCTGCAGGCGCATAGCTGGTACCGGCGACAAAGCTGGTGGTGCGGCGCAGCCTCCCGACCAGGTCTTCACGGAAATTGGAGTGGTCGTAGACGCCAGCCAATGCACGCGGGTGCAGCAACTGCAGCATCAGCGCACACAGACCGCCGGCCAGCATGCCGGGGAACTCGGAATGGATACGCCAAGTGACGCTGCCCGGCCCGAACCAGCCTGGGTCAGCCAGCGGCGTGTCGTATTCAACGCCATTCTGGTTACGTGGAAAGGCATCCAGCACCCAGCGACGGATATGGGCGGTGGCGGCGGCAGAGACGGGGCTGAACAGGGATGACATGGTGCCTATCGTACCGGTCCGGCTGCGCAGCTGGCTTGCCTGAGCAGCCGATCCGGCAACCGTACAGCCGCCGTCAAGCCCCGGTGCCAGCGACAGACGCCCCATGTGCGAGTGCAGCAGAGAATTCGACAAGAACTGAAACGTCCTTCGGCCTGGACGATGACGCACCGCAAAAATTCCGCTCTGTCATGGTGTCATGGCAAGCACCGCTGGTCGGTTCTTCGCACCGCCCCCATTGCCAAGCGCGACGAAAGTGCTAGAACTGAGCCTGCCTGACCGCACCAACCTGCATCCGTCGCTCGTTCCAGCAAGTATCTGCAAGGAGCTCAACATGATCGCACTGTTCAAAGGTTTGGGATTGCTGCTGCAAGACAACGAGCTGTACAACAGCCCGTTCGAGAAACAGGTCGATCATTGGAAAAACCTGAGCGATCAGCAGATACGTGAGGAAGTGTCGGTGCTGGCCAAGGCCAAGTGCCAATGGTTGATGGCCTCGATCGTGCTGTGGCAGGCATCGTCACTGCTGATTCTTGGCTTGATCACCAATTACCTGTGGCGCGACGACTTCCATATCACCTTCACCCGCGTGGTGATCGTGTTCGGCTCCTGGGTATCGATCCTGTTCGTGATCTGGTTCATGGCCAACATGTTCGACCATACCGCCGGCTTCGAGCGCTGGATGAAGGCCTTCAACAGCCGCGCCCGCATCAGCTCCGATGCCGACAGCGTGGATGAAGTGGCCGAAGCGCTGGAAATGGCCAAGCATTATCCGGAGGTTCTGGATTACAAGCAGGCCGTCACCAGCAGCCGTGAGCTGCGTCATGAGGACGTGCGCATCATGCGTGAACTCGGACGCATGCGGCAGCATTCGGAACTGGTCGGCAAGCTCAATCACATCGGTGATGATGGATTGCGGTTGCAACCCGCGTTCTGAGCCAATCGCACTCTTTGAAACCCATCGCCGCGCTCGTCGCGGCGATTTTATTTCTGCAGGGTTACCTGCTGGGAATACCCTTTGGGCAAGCCACTCAGCTGGCGGGTGGTGCCAACCACGACGACAAATTCGCCCAGGCTTTCACGCCGGCACAGCTGTGCATCGGCTGCACCACTGCAATGCTCGCGGTACAGCAGATAATTGCAGCGACCACTGTCACTCTGCAGGCACTGGAAACGGCTGACGCCGTTCTTCACGGTGGTGCGGCTGAGCAGGCTCTGTTCACCGCTGATGCGGGTGACCGAGGTTTGCCCGGGAGTTTCATGGATGCCCAGCATCGACAGCAGGCTGCCGATCAAAACTGTCAGGTAATGCATGGCAATACTCCGGCAAGCGGGGGCGGCATCACATGCCGCGGAACAGACTCATGAAGGGTTGGCTGACCATCAGCGTTTCACTGCGCTGTTTCAGCCGTAATACGCCGCGGCCACTGTCATCGCGGCTCACCGCCGCCACCGCCTTCATGTTGACGATGGTGGCGCGGTGGATCTGGCGGAAGCTGTTGGCGTCAAGGGCAGCCGTCAGTTCGCGCAGCGAGCTGCGCAGCAGCAGTTCTTCCTCGGCGGTGACCACCACCGTGTACTTGCTGTCGGCGCGGAAATACAGCACTTCGTCCAGCATCACCAGGCGGGTTTCGCGGCCATTGCTGGCGGTGATCCAGGCCAGTGGCGGTGCGGCCAATGGCGCGGCGGGTTGCCTTGCCAGCTGCTGCAACAGCCGCTCCAGCACGCTCGGGTCGGTGTTGCCACTCTGCCTGCGCGCCAGCACACGCTGACGGGTTGCCACCAGCCGCTCATCGCTGACCGGCTTGAGCAGGTAGTCCACCGCGCCTTGTTCGAATGCGCTGATCGCGTACTGATCGTAGGCGGTAACGAACACCACCTCGGTCTGCGGGCTCAGCCGCTGCAGCGCGCGGGCCACATCCAGCCCGGTGATGCCGGGCATGCGGATGTCGAGGAAGGCCAAGTCGGGCTTGTGCGTTTCCAGCGCTTCCAGTGCAGCGGCACCGTCTTCGCATTCGGCCACGATGTCCAGCTCTGGCCACAAGCGCTGCAACTGGGCCACCAGCGCCTGACGCAGCAGCGGCTCGTCTTCGGCAATGAGGGCTTCAAGATGCACGGGGCAGCTCCGGTATGTTCACTGCGGCCTGTATCGGTGCGGTGTTCACCGGCGCGATTGTCGCTGCGGCAGCGACGACCGGCGGTGGCGAGGCAAGCTGCTTGGGCAGGCTGATGGTGGCAGCCATGCCGCTGGGGAAGTTGGAAACCAGCGCAAGCGTGGCCTGCTCGCCGCAACTCAGGCGCAGGCGCTCGCGCAGGTTCTTCAAGCCGATGCCGGTGCCGCTGTTGTCAGTGCTGATGCCCTGGCCGTCGTCGGCGACGGTGATCGTCAACTGGCCATCCAGCTCGCGCGCCAGTATCCACACCGTGCCGCCGCCGCTCTTGGGCTCCAGGCCATGCTTGATCGCGTTCTCGACCAGGGTCTGCAACGACATCGACGGCAGGCTGATGCTGTGCAGGTGTTCGGGTACATCGATCTGCAACGTCAGCCGCGAGCCCATGCGGATCTGCAGGATCTCCAGATAGGCCTTCACCCGCTCCAGTTCCTGTCCGAGCGTGGACACCGACTGGTCGATGCCCGGCAAGGAGCTGCGCAGGTATTGGATCAGGTGCCCCAGCATCTGCTCGGCACGGGCGGGGTCGCTACGGGTCAGCACCTGTGCGTTGGCCAGCGTGTTGTAGAGAAAGTGCGGTTCCACCTGCGCATGCAGCAGGTTGAGGCGGGCGACACTGAGCTCCTTCTCGGCCTCGGTGCGTGCGGCCTGCGCGCGCTCTTCGCGGCGCTGTTGGGCGACTTTGCCGCTCAAGGCATGGGTGATTGCTTCGGCGTTCTCGTAATTGCTGCCTTCATCGAGCAACCACAGGTCGACCCAGGCGCCGGCGTCGGGTTCAAAGAACAGGGTGACGCTGCTGGTATCCGCACCGGGAATCACGCGGGCGGTGATCTGGTTGTGCTTGATCGCCAGCCGCGCCATCGGGTTCCAGCGTGAGGGCGGCCGCTCGCCATAGGGATCGGCGCGACGCTGGGTAGCGCGCAGTTGCAAGGTACCAATCGAGCGTTCCAGGCGCTCGATACGCGGCATCTGTCCGATGACCTGCTCCAGCAGCGCGAATGCGGTGGGCGCGTCCAGCGGCAGTTCGACCTGGCGCCGGTGCCGATTGGCCAGCGACTGTGCGTCGAGGCGATCAGCAATCAGAGTGACGCGGCGGATATGGCCAACCACGGCGGTCAGCGCGAACACCGCCAGGGCCATCGCGGCGAGGCCGAAGATCCAGCCCGGTGACTGGTCCATGCCGCTGAACAGGCCACTCCACAGGAACGCGGCGACGAGGATCGTCAGCGCCCAGGCGGCGAGGATGCGGAAACCGAGGAAGAGGCTGGCGAACATGGGACAGTCACCGTAGGAATTGAGGTCGAGCATAGGCGCCACCGAAGCGGCTGCAAGCGGCCTGCGACGAAACCCGGAAAAGGGCGATCAAACCCGGATTGGCGGGGATGGTAAAACCGGCTGGAACTGTAGTGGGGGGGCCGGCGCCCCGCCGCGCG
>NZ_JBRREG010000064.1:0-28417 GCF_056760155.1 Stenotrophomonas sp. STEN022 | reverse complement strand
ATCGGGATGGGCGGGCCACCCCCCGCCCGTCGGGGGGCGCCCCACTACAAAGGCATTGCTGCCTCAAATTTTGGCCCTTTGGCCGCGGCGTAAGCCGCGAAGCTGGCAATGCTTCACCTCTCGCGGCAATCGCAATCTGGTGATGTATCGGCCTCGCGGCTTACGCCGCTCCCACATCCTACAACTGGGTTAGAGATCTTCCTCGATCGGCACGTCCAGCTCGGGGATCCACTCCAGCAATCTATCAAGGCGCCGCTGCGGGTCGTTTTCCTGCAGCAACTGCAGCCGCTGGGTTTCCTGCAACGGCAATAGTTCGGCCAAACGCCAGCCCACCCACGCTGCCTGATCCAACTGCGCAGGACCAGCAGCGGCGTACTCGCCGCCTATCTGCTCGATGATGTTTTCCAGCAAGGTACCGAGCAGGCTGTGCTCGGGCTGCAGCTCGTCATCGCTGTCGCGATCACACCATTCGACATCGGCCATCACCAGTCCGTTGTCGCGCACGTGAGTCGCGGTTACGTGGAAACGCCGCGCACCACGCAGGCGCAGTACCAGCACGCCATCAGGGCCAACGTCGAAGTCCTCGACCACCGCTTCAACGCCCCATGCGGCAGGGATTGCTGGCGCACCGACTTCCTCGCCTTCGAGGATCAGGCACACACCAAAGGTGCTGCCGGTACGCCCACATTCGCGCACCAGGTCCAGATAGCGCGGCTCGAACACACGCAGGTTCAACATCGCGCCGGGCAACAACGCCGCGTGCAGGGGAAACAGGGCAAGACTGAGCAATTGCATGGTCGGTGTAATGACAGGTATTCGGCAGACAAGCCCGATGGTACTCCACCACAGCACCACGACAATTCATCGTGCGCGCGCAATCAATGCAGGGCCGGGTTGCACGCAACCCGGCCTGAAAACAGCTGGATCAAACGCCTTGCAGCTGCGCCAGGAAACGCCGCGGCGCGCCGTCGAAACCGCCGTTGGACATGAACACCACATGGTCACCAGCGCGCGCGACATCGCCGAGCTTGGCCAGCAATGCATCGGTATCGCTGACTGCCTGCGCATCACCACGCACTGCATCAATCACTCTGGCCGCATCCCACGGCAGCTCCGGGCGCGCCAGGAACACCACTGCATCGGCGATATCCAGCGACGGCGCCAATGCCTCCGAATGCGCACCCAAGCGCATCGAATTGCTGCGCGGCTCCATCGCCACCACGATGCGTGCATCGCCAACCTTTGCGCGCAGGCCTTGCAGCGTGGTGTGGATCGCGGTCGGGTGATGGGCGAAGTCGTCGTAGATGGTGATGTCCTGCGCCTGACCGATCACTTCCATGCGTCGCTTGACGCTGTGGAAGCCCGCCAAGGCCGGCGCCACACTGGCAACCTCGACGCCCACCGCGTGTGCTGCGGCCAGGGCAGCCAGGCCATTGAGCACGTTGTGCCGACCCAGCAGCGACCATTCCACAGTTGCCACTTCCGTGCCCCGGTGCAGCACAGCGAACGCACTGCCATCCTGGTTGATCAGGCGTGCGCTCCATTCCAGCGACGGATCAAAGCCAAAGCGCTCCACCGGCGTCCAGCAGCCCATCGCCAGCACTTCGGCAAGGTACTTGTCCTCGCCATTGACGATCAGACGACCACGGCCAGGCACGGTGCGCACCAGGTGATGGAACTGGCGCTGGATCGCGGCCACGTCTGGGAAGATGTCGGCGTGGTCGAACTCCAGATTGTTGAGGATGGCGACCAGCGGGCGGTAATGGACGAATTTGCTGCGCTTGTCGAAGAAGGCGGTGTCGTATTCATCCGCTTCCACCACAAAAAGTGGTCGACTTGAAACTGATCGATCCGAAAGGATCGACGCGTCCTCCCCTTCCCCCGCCGGGGGAAGGTGCCCCGAAGGGGCAGATGAGGGTAAGGCCTTACCCGCACTCCCAGCCAGCGACCTGCCCAACCGCGCCGACACCCCGAAATCCTCTGCAACGCCACCAATCAGAAAGCCCGGCTCACGCCCAGCGGCCTGCAGCAAGAAGGAAAGAATGGTGGTGGTGGTGGTCTTGCCATGGGTGCCGGCCACCGCCAGCGTGTCACGGCCCGGCAGCACTTGTTCGGACAGCCACTGCGCGCCCGAGGTATAGCGACGGCCCGAATCCAGCACCGCCTCCACCGCCGGGTTACCGCGCGAGAGCGCATTGCCCACCACAACATCGTCGCAATCGGGACTGATATTGCCCGGCAGATAGCCCTGCGACAGGCTGATCCCCAGCGTTTCAAGCTGGGTGGACATCGGCGGATAGACCGCCTGATCGCTGCCTTCGACCTGATGGCCGAGTTCGCGGGCCAGAGCGGCCACGCCGCCCATGAAAGTACCGGCAATGCCGAGAATATGGATCTTGCTCATCCCCAGATTGTCGCCGATGCGCCGGATTAGGGGTATCCAGATGCAACCCGAGATGTATACCCAATCGCCTGTAGGGGATTCCCTGATACCGTCACGCGACATTCACAATGAAAATACGTGACGCCAGCCTCAGTATCCCTCAGGTCCTACTCCCCAAGAGGCCATCCCCAGGGAGCTCATACTGATGGGGCCATGAGCACGCCCTTAGCTGGCTTTTTATACGCGAAACGCCCGGATCCAGCTCATGGACCCGGGCGTTTCTGTATGCCTGGCCGCCTTACGCTGCCAGGCAAGCGGCTGCGGCGGTCGCCCGCCACAGCCGGACATCCTCAGCGCTTGATCGCCGCCAGGATGCGGGCCAGCACTTCGTCCAGCGCGCCAACGCCGTCGACGCGCGCCAGGGTGCCCTTGGCGGCGTAGAAGTCGATCACCGGTGCGGTGGAATCGTTGTAGACCTGCAGACGCTGACGCACCGATTCCGGATTGTCATCGGCGCGGCCCTGCTCCTGGGCGCGGCCAGCGATGCGCTCGACCAGCAGTTCGGTCGGCACGTCCAACTGCACGATGGCATCCAGCGGCTGGTTCAGCTTGGCCAGGAGTTCGCCCAGCGCGTTGGCCTGGGCCACGTTGCGCGGGTAACCATCCAGGATGAAGCCCTTGGCGGTATCGGCCTGCGACAGGCGCGATTCCAGCATGCCCAGCAGGATATCGTCGGACACCAGGTTGCCGGCATCCATCACCGCCTTGGCCTGCTTGCCCAGCTCGGTGCCGGCAGCCACTTCGGCGCGCAGCAGGTCACCGGTGGAAATGTGCGGAACCTGCAGTTGTTCCTTCAGGCTCGTCGCCTGTGTGCCCTTGCCCGAACCGGGCGGTCCCAACAGAACCAATCGCATTCCTGACTCCCATATGTTTTGAGGAAACGGGACGGACAGCGGCGTTAGACTCATGGGCCGATTCACGCTGCACCGCAATATGTGCAGCTTACCGCATCCGGCCAATGTCCCGGAATGTCCTCCCGCTCTGGAGAGTATTGCCCATGTCCAAAGGCACCTTGCTGTATGCCCAGTCCGGCGGCGTCACCGCCGTCATCAACGCCACCGCCTCGGCCGTCATAGCCGAGGCAAGGACCAGGAAAATCAAGGTCTTGGCTGCGCGCAACGGCATCCTCGGCGCGTTGCGCGAGGAGCTGATCGACACCTCGAAGGAGTCGGCCGTCAACATCGCCGCGCTGGCCCACACCCCGGGCGGCGCGTTCGGCTCGTGCCGCTACAAGCTCAAGTCGCTGGATGCCGACCGCGCCAAGTACGAGCGCCTGCTGGAGGTTTTCAAGGCGCACGACGTGCGCTGGTTCCTCTACAACGGCGGCAATGATTCGGCCGACACCGCGCTCAAAGTTTCGCAGCTCGCCAAGGAGTACGGCTACCCGCTGACCTGCGTGGGCGTACCCAAGACCATCGACAACGACCTGGCGGTCACCGACACCTGCCCGGGCTTCGGCTCGGCCGCCAAGTACACCGCGATCTCGGTTCGCGAGGCCGCGCTGGACGTGGCGGCGATGGCTGAAACCTCTACCCGCGTCTTCATCTACGAAGCAATGGGCCGCCATGCCGGTTGGCTGGCCGCCGCCGCCGGCCTGGCTGGCGAGAACCCAGACGACGCGCCACAGATCATCCTCTTGCCAGAGCGCGCCTATGACGAGCCGGTATTCCTGGCCAAGGTCAAACAGGTCGTTGAGAAGGTCGGCTTCTGCGTGGTGGTCGCCAGTGAAGGCATCCATACCGCCGACGGCCAGTTCGTCGCCGATGCCGGCGGGGTAAAGGATTCCTTCGGCCACACCCAGCTCGGCGGCGTGGCTTCGTACCTGGCCGGCAAGGTCAAGGCCGAACTCGGCTACAAGGTGCATTGGACCCTGCCCGACTACCTGCAGCGCTCAGCCCGCCACATTGCGTCCAAGACCGATTGGGAACAGGCACAGGCGGTGGGCAAGGCGGCAGTGCAGTTCGCACTGAAGGGACAGAACTCGGTGATGCCGGTGATCGTGCGCAGCTCGGACGTGCCGTATCGCTGGAAGATCGAAGCCGCGCCGCTGTCCAAGGTCGCCAACCACGAGAAGAAGATGCCGGCGAGCTTCATCCGCAAGGATGGTTTCGGCATCACCGAGAAGGCGCGCCGCTACCTGCAGCCGTTGATTCGTGGCGAAGCACCTCTGCCGTATGGTCGCGATGGCCTACCCAAGTACGTCACCCTGAAGAACGTGGCCGTAGCCAGGAAGCTGCCGAGCTGGGAAGGCTGAAGCAGCCCTGTAGTGCCGAGCCATGCTCGGCAGAGGCTTTCCCGGTAATCCCGCAGCCGAGCATGGCTCGGCTCTACCCTTGGGCTCTCCCGATAACGTCCCAGCCGAGCATGGCTCGGCTCTACAGGTGGAGCCTGATCGCCGGCATTACTTCAGACAGGTGTGCCGCCCCGGTGGGCGGCGCATGCTTCGCCCAAGGTCTCCACACCGGCGGTGCAGCATGTTCCGCAAGCTATTGATCGGGATGCTTGGCTTTCTCATCGTTTGCGGGTTGGCCGCGGCAGGCTACCGGGTTGGCCAGCAGCTCGCGCAGCACGACCACGTCCCCCAATCGACACAATAGCGCTGAGCTCGCGGCAACACCGCCGTTATCGGCAGGCCGAACCCTGCATCGCCAGCTTGGCCGAATATGCAGGCAACGCCGCCAATCGCCCCGCCGCGGCCTGCGCCTTGGCATCGCCCAGATAGACCCGGTTCTGGCCCTGCCCGTCCAGGGCCACCTGCTGCCCGGCCGGCTTGCGCCACACTTCGATCACGGCCTGCTGCGAACTGCAGGACGCCGAGGGAATACGTGCCACTTCATTGAGCTTCCAGCCAGCCGCTTCGCTGGGATTGACCTTGCTCGCATCCAGGAACACCGCGCGCGGCTGGCACTGCGGGCTGGTGCGCACCAACTGCATGTCATACGGCTGCGCCGCCGTGCCGGTGAAGCGGCCTTCGATGCGGGTACAGGCTTCTGGGATCTGCCGCACGGTATGCACCGCGCCAGTGGCCTGCGCGCTGGCTGCCGGGCGTTCGATCTCGGGCTTGGCGTTGGCCGCCAACAACGGCAGCGGCGACAAGGCCGTCACGGCAAGGACTAGCAGGACTTTCATCGGCAGCGATTCCACATGGACAGATACGCGACGTTGCCAGCATCCGACTGAACCCAACAGCAAGCAGCGGTGGCTGGCGGTCGAGACAGCTGCCAGTCATACTCAGGCCGCCTCAGAGTGTTTGAACACAGCGACACGTACCACAGCCGCACGCGGCCCGGGTCTGTTCCAGTGCTTCGATCTACCCGGCGTGTCCCCGCTTCATCCACAGCTGGATGGCATCCACCAACGCTGGAGGGGTCATGCTCGAACAGTACGGTCTTGTGCTTTCGCTTGTCTGCGCCACTGTCGCCATCGTCTACGGCATCATCTCGGCCCAATGGGTCCTACGACAACCTGCCGGCAATGCCCGCATGCAGGAAATCGCCGCCGCCATCCAGGAGGGCGCGCGGGCCTACCTCAACCGCCAGTACCTGACCATCGCCATCGTCGGCGTGGTGCTGTTCGTGCTGGTCGGCGTCTTCCTCAGCTGGTACACGGCGATCGGTTTTGCGGTCGGCGCGGTGTTGTCCGGTGCTGCCGGCTATATCGGCATGAACGTGTCGGTACGTGCCAACGTGCGCACCGCCGAGGCGGCCCGCAACGGCATGAGCGCGGCCATGGATGTGGCGTTCCGGGGTGGTGCTATCACCGGCATGCTGGTGGTCGGGCTGGGCCTGCTTGGCGTGGCCGGCTACTACCTGATTCTGCAGCGCATGGGCCTGAGCCAGGCCGACAACCTGCACGCCTTGGTCGGATTGGCATTCGGCAGTTCCTTGATCTCGATCTTCGCGCGCTTGGGCGGCGGCATCTTCACCAAGGGCGCGGACGTCGGTGCCGACCTGGTCGGCAAGGTCGAGGCAGGCATTCCCGAGGACGACCCGCGCAATCCGGCGGTGATCGCCGACAACGTCGGTGACAACGTCGGCGACTGCGCCGGCATGGCCGCTGACCTGTTCGAAACCTATGCGGTGACGGTGATCGCCACCATGCTGCTCGGCGGCATGATGATGGCGGAAGTCGGCCGCAACGCGGTGCTGTACCCGCTGGTACTGGGTGGCGTGTCGATCATCGCCTCGATCATCGGCGCGTTCTTCGTCAAGGTGAAAGCCGGCGGCTCGATCATGGGCGCACTGTACAAAGGCGTGATCGTCTCCGGCGTGCTGGCCGCCATTGCCTTCTGGCCAGTAACCACGCAGTTGATGGCCGACTCCAGCCACGGCGCCACCAACCTGTATATCTGTGCCTTGATCGGGCTGGTATTGACCGGCCTGATCGTGTGGATCACCGAGTACTACACCGGCACCCAGTACAAGCCGGTGCAGCACGTGGCGCAGGCATCGACCACCGGCCACGGCACCAACATCATCGCCGGCCTCGGTGTATCGATGAAATCCACCGCCCTGCCGGTGATCGCAGTGTGTGTGGCGATCTGGTCGGCCTTCCACTTCGGCGGTCTGTACGGCATTGCCATCGCCGCGACGGCGATGCTGTCGATGGCCGGCATGATCGTCGCGCTGGATGCTTACGGCCCGATCACCGACAACGCCGGCGGCATTGCCGAGATGGCCGAGCTGCCATCGGACATCCGCGACATCACCGATCCGCTCGACGCAGTGGGCAATACCACCAAGGCGGTAACCAAGGGTTACGCGATCGGTTCGGCGGCATTGGCGGCACTGGTGCTGTTCGCCGACTACACCCACAACCTGCAGGTGGCGCATCCGGGCGAGGCCTTTGCCTTCGATCTGTCCGACCACACGGTGATCATCGGCCTGCTGATCGGCGGTTTGATTCCGTATCTGTTCGGCGCGATGGCGATGGAAGCGGTGGGCCGAGCGGCCGGTGCGGTGGTGGAGGAAGTACGTCGGCAGTTCCGCGAGATCCCCGGCATCATGCAGGGCACGGCAAAGCCGCAGTACCACAAGGCGGTGGACATGCTGACCCGCTCGGCGATCAAGGAAATGATCGTGCCTTCGCTATTGCCGGTTGCCGTGCCGGTGGTGGTTGGCCTGCTGCTTGGGCCGAAGGCATTGGGTGGTTTGTTGATCGGCACCATCGTCACCGGCTTGTTTGTCGCGATCTCGATGACTACCGGCGGCGGTGCCTGGGACAACGCCAAGAAGTACATCGAGGACGGCCACTTCGGCGGCAAGGGCAGTGAAGCGCACAAGGCCGCTGTGACTGGCGATACGGTGGGTGATCCGTACAAGGACACGGCAGGGCCGGCGATCAATCCCCTCATAAAAATCATCAATATTGTCGCGCTGCTGTTGGTGCCATTGCTGTAGTCGTAGCCGACTGCGCATTGCACATTCGCCCTTCCCCCGTTCACGGGGAAGGGAACGGGATGGGGGCGCCGAAGGCGCAGATCAATATCATCAACATCGTGGCTCTGCTGCTGGTTCCGCTGCTTTAGTTCTGCCTGACAGCGAAAAGCTGCCCTCACCCCAACCCCTCTCCCGCGCGCGCGGGAGAGGGGCCCCTGTATCCAGCAGCGTGGTGATCGGAAAGTGCACGAAGCACCCAACAACTCAAAGCACTTGAGGGAGCGGCGCCGGGTGGCCTCGGGCCATAAGCCGCGAAGCTGACATCGCATCAGTCAGCCGTAAAAAAGACAACACCACTCAGCCCGAACGCTTCACCGCATACACCCGACCATCATTGCCACCACCGCAATAGAACAACTGACCACCATCCGCTTCCAGCCCACTGACGCTGATGCCTTCCGGCATCTGCAGGCGCTCAAGCACCGCGCCGGTATCGGCTCGCAGGCGACGGATGTCACTCTGCCCTGCCTCGCCTGTCGCGTGCCAGAGTTCCCCATCCACCCAGGTCACGCCGGTGACGAAACGGTCGGATTCAATCGTGCGCAAGATCTTGCCGTCGGCTGGATCAATCTGGTGAATCTTCCGCTGCCGGTACTGCCCCACCCACAGGCTGCCTTCCGCCCACGCCATGCCCGAATCCATTCCATTGCCCGGTGCCGGGATCGATGCCAGCACCTCGCCACTTTGCGGATCGATCTTGTCGATACGCGCTTCGGCGATCTGCCAGAGATAGGTTCCATCGAACGCAGTACCGGCATCACAAGGCACGGCCAAGCTGCGCACCGTCCCGCCATCGCGCGGGTCGAAGGCCACCAGCGCCGCACCCGTGGCGGCCCAGACGTTTGTTCCATCGAAGCTGACGCCATTGACGGTGTCCGAGCCGGCAAACGGGCCGTACTTGCGTACCACCTCGGCTGGGCGGACCTTGGCCGCTGCAACCTTGGGATTCAGGGTTTGGGTATTCATCGCTGCGATCTCCTGGCATGTCCGCGATTGGCTGCCTGCCAGCGACACTAGTCAATCGGCAGCGCAGCAGGGAGTAACAAGATCGTCGTGAATCCGCTCAGCGGCACCGCGCGCCAACGCTGCGCTCGTCCGCGTCCAATCGCGTACACACGCGCTGCTGCCTCCAGCTCCAGCAGCGCCCGCTGCGCGTTGCGCTGGCTCTGACCCAAGGCCAAACCCAATGCCGAGGTCGACCAGGCCGCGCCATCGGCAAGCAACGCGAGCAGTGCGCCTTGGTCGCCCTCGATGGGCGGGAGCAATACCTTCACCGAGGTCGCCGAACAAGGGGAAAGGCGGAAGCCAGCAGCTGTCGCTTCAATCTGCGCCAGCGCCGCGATGAGCCCGCGCAGGCGACCGATCTCCACACGCAGCCGAGCGCGCAGCGTCTCGTCGTAATGGGACATGGCAAATGCACGGCTGATCAGCACATCACGGTCAACCTCGCCCGGCCAGGCCTCGGCCAGCGCACGGGCAAGCGCGAACAGCACCGGACGCCTTGCCAGCGATTGCCAGCTTGCGCCAAACCTGATGCCACGCTGGCACCCGTCAACGATCAATGCGCCGGAATCCAACTGCTGCTGCACCTGATCGATACGCAGCAACTGATCCGCACCTGCGCCAAGGCAACGCGCAGCCGGTTGCGCCAGCTTGATGCGGGCTGCGTCCACTTCAGCCTGCAGCGCCCCGACACCTGCTTGCGCCGCAGCCATCCGTGCGCGTTCCAGCAGCACGCGTGCCTGCGCAATCTGCATCCTGCGCAATGCCAAGGTCGCAGCGGTCAGATCAGCCATGGCGCTCAGCGCGGGTGGCAGCTGCCTTCCCTCCAACCTGGCCAGCGCATGCGCTGCTTCATCCAGCTTGCCCAGCAGCAGCACTCGCCGCGCCAGGATCAGCCATGCCTGCAACGCATTGGCCGCATCACCCTGCGCATCAAGCACGGTCGCGATGGCCGACAGCGGTTCGGAGTTGCCGCCAAGTTCCCGCAGCGCCAGTGCCACTTCGGCTTCGGCCAGACCGCAGCGTGCGCGTGCGAGGACTTCGTGTGCGCCGAAGCCACGTTGCGCACGTCGCAGCAGCTCGCGTGCACGGGTCAGGTCGCCCAGCTGGGCCATCGCGATTCCGCGTAGCGCCAGTGCAGGAGGGTCGTCACGCAATGCGACGTGCTTGAGCGCGGTGAGTACGTCACCGGTGGCCAGGGCGCGCGCGGATGCTGCGATCAGGGAATCCATCTGCGCAGGCTAACTGCGGGCGGGCGTGGATGCACTTTCCCGCGATGCTGCGCCTGCACAGGCAGTCGAGTCATCCCTAGGGGGAATGCCTGCGCGCTGCAAGACAACCGCTAAAAAGCGCCCTCACCCCTACCCCTCTCCCGGGACAGCCCACTTTCCTGCGGGACGAAGGGACAGCCCACGCCTGCAGGGAATCAGGGACTGTCGCTTACCTACGATTGATGAAGAACTCCACCGGCACCATCACCTCCACCGGGTCGCCAGCGACGTCCGCTGGCGGTGCCGGCACCGGTGTTGCGCGCGCCACTGTCTCCAGCGTGGCCTCGTCCAGGCTGTCATGACCGCTGCTGCGGCCGATCCGGGCATTGCTGACCTTGCCCTGCCTGTCCACGCTGAAGCGCACATAGGCCACGCCTTGCTGGCGCAGACGCTCGGCCAGGCGTGGATAGCGGCGGTATTTTTCCAGATGCCCCAACAGCTGCCCTTGCCAGGTAAACGAAGCCTGCGCCTGTTGCCCGGCCGTGGTCTGGCGGGCGGCGTAGCGCTCACTGGGCTTGGCGCTGACATCTGGCGGCGCCAGGGTCTGGTCGACGCTGTGGGCGTCGGAGGCAGGCACTTGTTCGCGCGGTTGCGGCGGCACGTAAGCGTCAACCACCTCCGGCTCCTGCGGCGGTGGCTCGTGTTCCACGCGCGGCGCCGGGGTCGGCTCGCTGCGTTGCTGCTCCTGCTGCGGCGGGCCCTGCGGGATCTCGGTTGGCGCGGCGGGTGGAGCCTCGGGCGTCTCGGCCAGATCGACCATTACCGCTTCCAGCGGTTGCTGATCGGCCAGCACGGGCGGCGCGCGCAGACTCCACCACAACGCCGCGCCTATGACCACGGCGTGCAGCAGCAGCGCCAGCGCAAAGCTGCCACCCCAACGCAGGCGGGAGGATGCAGTAGCGGCGGTCACGGCGACTGCTCTACCCCGACCAGCGCCACTTTCAGGTAGCCGGCGCGACGCAGCAGGTTCATGGCTTCCATCAGGTCGCCATAGCTGACCGAACGGTCGGCGCGCAGGAAAATGCGCTGCGAATGATCACCCTGGGTGCGTTTCTCAAGTTCCGCCGCCAGCGCGTCAGCCGACACCGCAGTCTCACCAACGCGCAGCGACAGATCGGCCTGCACGGTGAGGAACAGCGGCTCGGCCTCACGCGGCTGTGGCTTGGCGCTGCTGGCCGGCAATTCCACCGGCACATCGACGGTGGCCAGCGGCGCGGCCACCATGAAGATGATCAGCAGCACCAGCATCACGTCGATGAACGGGGTGACATTGATCTCGTGCGCTTCGTCCAGCGCTTCGTCGTCGGACTCGCGGGAAGTACGGATTGCCATTGCCAGGCCTCAGCGCGCGTCGCGCGTCAGCGCGCGGCCGCAATCCAGATCGCGCGAGACGATCTGCTGCACGCTGGCGGAGATGTCACCGCCCAGTGCGCGCAGGCTCAGCAGGCGGCGACTGAAGTGGTTGTAGATCACCACCGCGGGGATTGCCGCGACCAGGCCCATCGCGGTAGCCAGCAAGGCTTCGGCGATGCCCGGCGCAACCACGGCAAGATTGGTGGTGTTGGACGCTGCGATGCCGACGAAGCTGTTCATGATGCCCCACACGGTGCCGAACAGACCGACGAACGGTGCCACCGCACCGATGCTTGCCAGCAGACCGACACCGCTGCGCAGGCGCCGGCTGTTACCCAGCTCAATGCGCTCAAGGCGCGAGCCGAGACGTTCCTTGACGCCATCATGGCCTTGCGCATCGGCGGACAAGGCCAGCTCGGTACGCGCCGCACCCAGCATGCCGCGTGCAAGGTCCGATTGCTGCAGCAACGGCTGCGCCTCCGCACTATCGAGGCTGCCACTGACCTCCAGCACCTCGCGCGCAGCCTGCAGCTCACGGCCGATACGACCAAGCTCCAATGTCTTGGCGATCAGGACCGTCCAGGTTGCCAGCGATGCCAATGCCAGGCAGATCATCACCGCCTGCACCACCCAGTCGGCGGACTGGTACATGGCCCAGGGCGTGAGTGCCGGTGTGGCGGCGTGAGAGGAAATGTCAGCGTGCATGGAAAGATTCCGGATCGTCGTGGAAGAAAGCCGCACTGGCGATCTGGCTGGTGCGTTGAACGTTGTACAAAATGGCGTCGCGTTGGCACGACACCGCATGCTGCGTAGCGGTAGACCGCGTCATGACTGCTCCTCACTGGCCACCGGCTCGCGCGGGCTCGGTCGCGACAGCACATAGGCAGCACTGGCCAGGAAGAAAACAGCCACCGGCACCGCCAGCTTCCAGCTCGGATGCGCACCGATGAAGAACAGCACATAGCCCAGCGCCATGCCGCCAGCGGCAAAGCACTTGCCCTTGCGGCTCACCGCGCCCTGCTCGCGCCACAGCCGCAACGACCGACCGTAACGCGGATGCTGCAGCAGCCACGCTTCAAAGCGTGGCGAGGATTTGGAAAAGCCCCACACCGCCAGGATCAGGAAGATGGTGGTCGGCATCACCGGCAGCAACGCGCCGATCACGCCCAGTGCCACCATCACCCAGCCCATGCAGAACCACAGCCAGCGGATCACGTCGCTGCCTTCGTGGTGTCTGCTGGCGCGCCTGACTGCATCAGGCGAATTCCTGTTCGACGTAGCCACGCACCGTGCGGAACGCAGCATTGGCGCCTTCGATGGCCGCCGCTTCCTGCGCTTCGGTCATGCTGATGCCATCCAGTGACGCAGTGAACTCACGCCAGTGGCGGGCGGCGCCATCCGGATGTGCGGCCAGGTGGCTGGCACCAAACCCCGCGCCCAAGCCCAGCTTGCCAGCCAGCTTGAACAGGATGGTGCCACCGAGGTTGGAGCCTTCAGCCACGTACAGCCAACCCAGCGCCTGCGGCAGTTCGATATCGTCGGGGATGACGGCGGCGCTGTCGGCGGGAACGTCCTGCTGCAGATCACCGAGGTCGGCAACAATTTGCTGCAGACGCTGACGCTGTTCCAGATCCGGCAACAGCGCGCGCAGCAACGGCGTTGCATACAGCGCCTGGATGTCGCGGTGGAAACGGTATTGCACGCGCACGAACTTGGCGAAGCGCTCGCGGCTGGCAAAGATGTCCTCGGACATGATGCGTTTGTCCAGCGAATCATGGGTACTGCTGGTAGCCGCTTTCAGGCGCTGGCTACGAGTGGGAGCTGCAATGGTTTCGGTTGTGGTCATGATCTGCAACAACGAAGCGGAGGGGGAAACCGACTGCATCCTCTGATGGACTGGCCGGTCGTCCTGATTGAGACGTCTGCCGGGGGCCTTCCCCCAAGTGGCCTGCACGATGTGCTGCAACCGGCAATCCCGGCGCTACCGCGCCGGGATCACCTGCTGCATCGATCACACCCTATCCATCAATAGCGGAAGGTCAGTGCCATCCGCGCGGTACGGCCCGGTGCCGGCAGGATGCCCAACGCCAGCGGGTCCAGGTAGTAACGGTCGGTGGCGTTGTCCAGGTTGACGTCCAGGTTCCACTGGTCGTTGAACGACCAGCTGGCGAACAGGTCGACGATGGTCGCCGGGCGGTACAGCTGCTGGATCGCCGACAGGCCGACGTTCCATTCCTTGTCCAGCTTGCTGATCGGGCCGGCGTTGTGCACCACGCGGGTACCGAAGGTCAGCCGTTCGTCGAACAGGCGCGAACCCAGGGTCATGTTGACCGTGTAACGCGGCGGGTTCTGGGTATTGCTGTACGAACCCTCGAAGCCACCGTGCACGCAGTTCGGAGTGTTCTTCAGCTCCTCGATGTTGCGCTTGATGCCGTACTCGCGACGCTCGCCGGCGATATCCGGTGCACAGGTCTTGGCTTTGAAGTAGTAGTGCGCGGACAGGTCGGCGAACACCTTGCCGGCATCGTAATTGGACTGGAACTCCATGCCCGACACCTTGAAGCGATCCACATTGCGGATCAGGCCGGCCGACAGCGTGCGGTAATCGCGGGTGATCAGATCATCCACGCGGGTATCGAAGTAGGCCAGCTTCAGTGCCAGCTGGTCGCCATTGGCGAACAGATCGCGCTTGATGGTACTTGCGCCGATTTCCCAGCTGCCGGAGCGCTCAGGCTTCAGTTCGCCCACCGGCTTGGCGGCGGTGAACAGGCCCAGCGTGGTCTCGAACAGGCTCGGCAGCTTGGTGCCCTCGGCGTACTTGAGGTAAACCATGCTGTCGTCGTCGAAGTGGTAGGTAACGCTTGCAGTCGGCGAGAACGCACTGTCGCGGCGCTTGATCGGCTTGGACCAGGTCCAGCTCACCGGCACCATCAAGTCTTCGGCGGCATCGGCGTCATAGAAGTTCCAGCCGCCGATGTCGGCTACCGTGCCCTTCTTGTACGGGGAGGCGAGCAGCGAGGCCTGGGTGAAGTTTCCATTGGCATCCGGGTACCAGTTCAGCATCGCGATGCGCTTGGCACGCCATGACGGCAGGCTCGGGTCACCGTTGAGCAGCTGGGTGTAGCGGTACTGACCCTGGGCCTCGAACTTGTCCTCAGTCGCCAGGCGATTACGGTCGTGCACGCTGACGCGATTCCAGCGACCACCGGCCATGAATTCCCAGTGTTCATTGGGTTCCCACTTGATCGATGCGACCGCGCTGTATTCCTTGCGCTCGGCATTGCGCAGGAAGCGGTTGTTGACCAGATCGTCATGCATGATCGGCGAGTTCGGGCGGATGTCCTCGTCGCTGAGCGACAGGCCGTAGTCGAAGGTGAACAGACCCGCGCTGGTTTCCAGCAGCGAGGTATTGCTCACGTCCAGGCCGAAGCGCTGCTGCTTCAGCGGGTTGGCATAGGCATCCTTGTAGCCGGGGTTGCCGCTGAAGCTCGGCGCGTCATACCACTCGGTGCGGCGATCGAAGTACCACGGGGTGATACCGGTCAGGCTGTTGTACATCAGGCTTTCGGCAAGGGTGTACCAGGCGTTTGCACGCAGGTCGACCAAGGCGCTGTCCGGGTTGAAGCGATAACGCAGGCTGTAGCTGTCCATGTCGACATGGCCCGGGTCCCACTGTGGCACGCGGTCGCGGTCCACGCGGATGATCTGCGAGGCCATGATCTCGCCTGCAGTGCCTTCATAGCGGCGGTAGCCCAGCTCCAGCGTCTGCGCATCGTCGATGCGCCAGGTGCCCTTGAGCAGCGCCGATTCCGAACGCGAGGAGGTGTTGAACACTTCGGTGCGCGGCGGGTTCAGCGGTGCCAGCGTGCGCCGGGTCTGCGGGAAGTCGTCATAGCCGTGCTTGCCGCCGAAGTAATTGCCTGTATCGCGCCAGGCATAGGCGGCGACCAGGTCGAAACGGTCCCAGCGCTGGGCCACTGCCACGTTGGCGAACTGGTTGCCAGTGGCGTTGCGGTCAGTGCGCGGTGCGGCGCTGTAGTCGGGCACGTTGTTGGCGCTGTTGTTGGCCAGGCCGGTACGCACGCGGATGCCGCTGTCACGGCCTTCGCGCAGCACGTCATCCACTTTCAAGGTCTCCATCTCGACCACGCCACCGATGCCGCCGGAGGCATTTGCCTGCAGGCTCGGCCCCTTGGTGATGGTGATGTTGGAGATCAGGTCCGGATCGAGGTAGGTGCGCTGCGACTGGCCAGCGTAACCACGGTAGGTATCCATGGTGGACTGGCCACCATCGATGATCACCGGGATGCGGCTTTGCCCCTGGATGCCACGGATGTTCACGTCCAGGGCATTGCCCACGCGCGGATCACCGGCGGTGACGCCGGCCACGCCCTTGATGATGTCGGCGGTGGAGGTGCCACGGAAGCGTTCGATGGTCTGCTGCGGGATGTAGGCGGTCGAACCGGTGGTGCGGTAGGTATCGAGCAGGCGCGCGGCATCACTGCCGCTGCCTTCGCCACCGCGTTGATCGCCGGCCACGCTCAGCGTGCCGGTCACGACCAGGTCATCGGCATTATTGGCACCCGCCGGGAGTTTTTCGAGCGTCACCGCACCATTGCCGCTGCGGCGGGCTGCGAGGCCGGTGCCGCGCAGCAGCTGCTGCAGGGCCGCTGCCGGTGCCAGCTGGCCGGAAACCGGTGCCGAGGTCGCACCGTCAGCCAGGGCTGCGGTATAGGCCACCTGTACACCAGACTGACGCATGTACTGACCCAGGGCTGCGGCAAGCGGCTGTGCGGGGATGTCGAACTGCGCGGAGGCACTGGCCACGGTGGCCTGCGCCATTGCGGGAACGGCTGGCGTCATCACTGCCAGGCCGGCGGCCAGCATCGCGACGTGCAGACGAGACAAGCGCAGGCGTGGGCCGGCGCGGAAAGAACTGGGCATTGAAAATCCTGTTGTCGAAGCCGCAATCAGGCGGCGGAGGTTCGACGTACGTGGCGGCGGCTGAGGTACGGTCGGGGTTAAGACGAATGAACCGGGCAAACCCCCAAGATCAATCGCCCAGCTCAGCTAGCGACGCGCTGGCAGCTCGTTTTCCTGTGCCTGCACGATCGCGATGCCGAACGGCAACCGCGTCACGCGCAAGCCACTGCCCGCAGCCAGCGCATCCAGCGCCTGCTCGGGTTGATCCAGACGCAACGCGGCATTGATCGGCGGCAACGCCGACAGATCGCCACGCACGAATACATGGCCGGGCCGATAACGCCCCAACTCAGCCAGCACCTGCGTCACCGGCACGTTCTCCAGCAACAGCTCGCCGCGTCGCCATGCAGCGACATGATCAGGCGCCAACTCCGCGCCGCGCTCGGCAACGCCGCCATTGCTCCAGCCCGCGGCCTGGCCTGCCTGCAGGTACATCCAGCCCTGGTCAGGGCGCGCTGCTACCCGCACACGCCCCTGTTCGACCGCGGTATCGACGCGATCAGCTTCCCGGCTGACCACGAACGCGGTGGAGATATCCTCCACCACGCCATCACCAACCGTAACGCGGAAGGGCGCGCCGGCTTGCGGCTCAACCTCGAACCAGGCGCGCCCGCGCAGCAGCTCGATACGCCGGCCAGCCTCGCTGTAATGCACGGCAATGGCCGCACCGGCATCCAGCACCGCGGTTGAACCGTCAGGCAGGTGGACATGCTGGATGGCCACATCCGCGCGGTGGTCCGCGCGCATGCGCAGCGCCAGCTCCGGCGCCGACATCACCCCGCAGAACAGCGCCAACACCGCCACCGCCGCCAACCAGCGCCGTTGCACATGCCGCTGCGGGCGCTGCACCAGCACCGTGGTCTGCGGGCGGGCAGCGAGACTGCGCCAGAGCACGCGTTCATGTTCAAACGCATGGCGGTGCCCGGGCTGCAGCAGCCACTGCTCGAACGCCTGCATGTCAGGCTCGCTCATGGTTCCCGATGCCAGCCGCAGCACCCAGTCGCGCGCCTGCTGCGCAACGGGATTCTCGGACGGGACGGAAGAGGACGGCGGGCGCATGGGCTGGCTCAGGTGGTGATGCTGTTGGTGGGTACGGACGGAATACAAGACGATTGGCAGCGCCGCATCCCCAAGGGTAGCTGCGAGGCTAGTCGCCGCTGCGCGCCCAGGCCAGGCGCTGCAGGGCCAGGCGCAGATGGTTTTCGACGGTGGTCACCGATACCCCCATGCGCCGCGCCACCTCCGGCTGGGTCAGCCCCTGCAGGCGGTTCAGGCGGAACATGCTGCGGGTGGGCTCGGGCAGGTGGTCGGCGGCTTCCAGTACCCGCGCCAACTCATCCTGCGCCATCACCTGCTCTTCGGTGGACAGCACCTCGTCCGCTCCCCACAGGTAATTCTCGGCCTGCAGGCGCAGCCGGCGCGTGCGTTCACGGCCGTGATCGGTGGCCAGGTTGCTGGCCAGCCGGTACAGATACGCGCGCGGATTGCCGATGACCGGCTCGTTGCCGACCCCGCGGACCTTGAACCACACCCCCTGGATGACGTCGTCGGCACCGCCGTCGCTACCGAGGATCTGCCGCACCAGACGCAGCAAGGCCGGGCGTTCGCGGATCAGAAGTTCGGTCAAGGTGTTGGCGTTGCTGGACATGGAGGGGCTGTGAAGGCAAGGCAGGCCACCTGCGTCAGGCGGTCTTGGGCAGGCAAGGATATCTCCATAATGATAATGGTTCTCATACGTATTGCGCGACAGTGCGTTCTTCCGCCCGCTCCGGATCAGCCCGCGAGCCCGGGTTTGGTGCGCCGCAATAGTGGTGCGCGTAGAATGGAGCTCTTTTTCAACCAACAACGATTCGGAGTCAGCGCAATGAGCCTGAAATTGGTCTCGCCGGGCAAGAACCCGCCGGAAGAAATCAACGTCATCGTCGAGATCCCGAAGGATTCGGAGCCGGTGAAGTACGAAATGGACAAGGAAAGCGGCGCGATGTTCGTCGATCGCATCCTGTCCACGCCGATGCGCTACCCCTGCAACTACGGCTTCGTGCCGCAGACCCTGTGCGGCGATGGCGACCCGGCCGACGTGCTGGTGGTGCTGCCGCTGCCGCTGGTCCCGGGCTCGGTTGTGCGCTGCCGTCCGGTCGGCGTGCTGAAGATGAGCGACGAAGCCGGTAGCGACGAGAAGATCCTGGCCGTGCCGGTCGCCAAGATCTTCAGCGGCTACGCCCACGTCGAAGACATCGCCCAGGTGTCCAGCCACTGGCTGGAGCGCATCGGCCACTTCTTCGAGCACTACAAGGACCTGGAAAAGGGCAAGTGGGTCAAGATCGAAGGCTGGGGCGACGCCGCCGAAGCCAAGCGCATCCTCAGCGAGGCGCACAAGACCTACCTCGCCACCCAGGAACAGGACGTCTGATTGTGCCGGCGCAGGGTCGTAACACGGGCCCTGCGTAGCGACAACCATCACGTTTTCCTTGCAGAGGGCATGACCCTTTGCCAGCGAGCAGCTACATTGACAGGCCGGTCTCCGGCCTGTTTTTTTGTGCGGATTTTGCGTTTTGTCCAAGGGGAAGTGTCTTGCGAATCCTGTTAGTCGGTGGCGAAGCCAACCTGTCGGCCGAGCTGCTTGAGTACGTCGCCGATCTGGGCGATGAGTGGGAAGTACAGTCGGTCCCGGATGGCAGTGCTGCTATCGTTGCGGTGTCCTCGGCCACCATCGACGCGATCATCGTTGCACCGGTATTGCCGGACCTGGCACCGGCCACCCTGCTCGGCCAGATCCGCACGCTGCGCCCGGAAACCATCCGCATCGCACTGATCGACGGCGACAACAACCAGCGCGTGCCATCGGCCCGCATCATTGGCGTAGCCCATCGTTTCCTGCCGCTGCCGCTGGCCCCGGAAGTGCTGCTTGAAGCACTGACCAGCCTGGAGGAGCTACGCGAACTGCTGGACAGCCCGCACCTGCGCCAGACCATCGGCCGCATCGAAAAGCTGCCCTCGCCGCCACACCTGTACATCAGCCTGACCCACGCGCTGGAAGAGGACGAGGAGAGCGACTCTGCAGAGATCGCCAAGCTGATCGCAGCCGACCCGGCCATCGCCGCCAAGGTATTGCAGCTGTCCAACTCGGCGTTCTTCAACAGCGGCCGGGCCATTTCCGACCTGCGTGGCGCAGTGACCCGATTGGGCATGGCCACCCTGCGCGACCTGGTCCTGGCCAGTGAAGTATTCGCCCTGCCCGGCATGTCCGGGCCCGACCGCAACGCATTGCAATCACGCGCATTGATGGCCTCACGCCTGGCCGCCAAGATGCTGCCGGCGTCCAGCGCCGAACTCGGTTCCACCGCCGCACTGCTGGCCGATATCGGCCTGCTGTTGCCCGGCGTACGCGATGAACGCCAGGCCGCCGAGGCCGATGACCCGCGTCCCGGCCACGCCGAGGCCGGTGCCTATCTGATGGGCCTGTGGGGCCTGCCGATGCCGATCATCGAAGCCGTCGCCTTCCAGCTGCAGCCGGGCCGTTCCAATGTACGCAGCTTCTGGGTGGCCGGTGCCGTCCACGTCGCCACCGCACTGGCCGCCGGTACCGCGGTTGATGAGCAGTATCTGGCCAATGTCGGCGTACTGCCCAAGTTGGAGCAATGGCGGGCAATGGCCGATGAGCTGATGGGCGTCAGCCTCGAGGCATGAACCTGCGCCTCAGCAGGCTGAAGAATCAGGATTGAATGACAACGGCCGCATAGCGGCCGTTGTGGTTTCTGCGTACTGAACGTGATTGTGCTGCCCGTGCGGCGTCGGCTTGCGTTGCTCGGTCCATCCAGGGTCCGCTGCGCTTACGGGCCTGGCGTGTGTTGATGGACTACGTGGTACTCCACGCCGACGCTGATTGGCGGTCAGTGCACGCCCTGCACCAACGACTACTCAGCGCAAAGAAAAAGGGTGAGCCTTGCGGCCCACCCTTTGTCATGCATCACAGTGCTTCGATGGATCAGAAGCGCTGGGTGTACTTCAGGTACAGGAAGCGACCGATGTCGAAGCCACCGTAGTACGCGAAGGCACTGTTCGGTGCCGAGTACTGCAGCGCACCGCGGTGGTTGAACAGGTTGTTCGCGCCCACTGCGATGGTGGCATCCCACGGCGCCTTGTAGCTGACCTGCAGGTCATGGAACGTGTTCGAACCGGTGGTACGCAGCGGAGCCTTCTCACCGTTCTGGTAACGGTTCGGCTGGTCACACCAGCCCTCGGCGGTGGTGATGCAGCTTTCCTTCATGCCCGAGTAGTAACGCGCGGTGTAGTTGACACCGAAATCGCCGTATTCCCAGTTCACGCCCAGGTTCGAGCGCACGCGGAAGATACCCGGCGAACCGACGTTGCCGATGGTGATCTTGTCACCAGCCTTGTTCTGGCCGGCTTCGTCGTACTTGGCGGTGTAGCTGGTCTGCGAGTCGATGGAGATCTGACCGAACGACATTTCCGGCAGACGGTACTTCACGCCCAGGTCGTAGCCTTCGGTTTCCATCTGGCCCAGGTTGGCCAGGCCGTAGAACATCTCGCTGATATGGCCATCGGCCGCACGCACGATACCGGCGCAACGGCTGCTGTCACCCAGCACATAGCAATCACGCAGGATGCGGCTGACGCTATCGGAGATGATCATGTCGCTGATCTGGTAGTTGTACCAGTCAAGCGAGATGTCCAGACCCTGCACCCAGCGCGGGCTCCACACCAGACCCATGGTCTTGCTCTTGGAGGTTTCCGGCTTCAGGTTCGGATTGGAACCAGACAGGAACTGGTCCGGGGTAGCGCACGGCGAGGTGGTGCACGGCACATAACCCTGACCCAGCTGTACGTAGTTCGGGGACACGCCTGCGGCGGTGCAAGCGGCATTGCCGGCAACGCTGCCAGCCACGCCTACCGAGCAGGGATCGATGTAACGCTCGAAGCTCGCACCAACGCCGCCGTACATGTTGTCGATCGACGGTGCACGGAAGCCTTCAGCGTAGGTGCCGCGGACCAGCAGCTCATCCAGCGGACGCCAGGTGACGCCGAACTTGCCATTCACGGTGTCGCCGAAGTTGCTGTAGTCCGAGTAACGACCAGCAACGTTGATGGTCAGTTCCTTGGCGAAAGCCATGTCGGCCAGCACCGGGATGTTCAGCTCGAGGTAAACCTCGTCCAGGTCGTACTTGCCGTTGGTGGTGTCCTGCGCCAGACCGGTGTACTGGCCCGACTGCATGAACGCATCCGGCACGTAGCGCGCTTGTTCTTCGCGGTGCTCGACACCGAAGGCGAAGCCCAGCTCACCAGCCGGCAGGGTCATGATCGAACCAGCCAGGTCAGCGGTGAACGCGGTGGTCTTGGAGACACCGGTGGTGGTGTAGGTCGGGAACAGGAACTCCTGCAGTTCCTTGTTGTCCAGCGAGCCCGGGCCTGCAACGCCGATCGGCAGCAGCGGGTTCCATGCCAGGCAGCCTGCGATCGGCTTGGCAGCAGTGCCGCAACGGGCAACGCCATCAGCGTCGATGAACGACTGGCCCAGTGCCTGACGCGCAGCGATCAGGCTCATGTCGCCGTGGTTGCTCTTGACCGATTCGTTGCGGTTGAACAGTGCGCCGACGTTCCAGTCGAACGACTTGCCCGCGAAATCGAAGAAGCCACTGACCGACGGCGCAAAGCGCAGGGTCTTCAGCTGGCTGTCGGTGGTACGCGGCACTTCCGAAAGACGACGACGGAAGTGGATTTCCTTGCCGATCGGGTTGAACGCCGAATTAGCGGCCATCGGGGTGTTGATTGCCGCCGACTGCGACTGGTACGGATAACCAGCGATCTGCTGGTCCGTGTTGCGCTCGTTGTACAGAATGTCCGCATTGAACGAGATGTTGTCGGTGAAGTCGTACGTGCCGTTGACGTATACCGACTTACGCTCGATGCCGGTCTGCAGGCTCATCTCCGGGTTGGCGTTGGTGTACTCACCCTGGGTAATGGGATGGTAGTCAGCAACATTCTTCGGATCGCCACCTTGATTCAGGGTGCACCATGCGTCTGCGCCGCCCGGACCACACGGACCAAGCCAGCTGCCCTTGTTGGTCAGCGCGCTCCAGTCGGCGGAGGTCGAGTTCGGGCCACGGCCGCCATCACGCGAATACCAGCGGTCACCGGCCATCACCGGATCCTGCTTGGAGTATTCAGCCGACAGGGTCAGGCTGCCACGCTCGCCGGCGGCGCCCATGGTGAAGGAGTACTGCTCCAGGTCACCGTCGCCTTCGCCGTACTGGCCGATATGGACATTGGCTTCAGCACCGTCGAAGTTCTTGCGGGTGATCACGTTGACCACGCCGGCAATGGCGTCCGAACCATAGATGGCCGAGGCGCCGTCCTTCAGCACTTCAATGCGCTCGATGGCCGACATCGGGATCTGGCTCAGATCCTGGTAGCCGCCCGAGGTAGCGCCCAGGCGCTTGCCGTTCATCAGCACCAGGGTGCGGGTAGCGCCCAGGTTGCGGATATCGATGTAGTAACCGCCCACGTTCTCGCCCGAAGCCAGCGATTCCGAACGCGAGATTGCCGGGGAACCGGCCGAGGTCATGTTCTGCAGCACATCAGCGACCGAGGTGAAGCCCTGCTTTTCCAGGTTCTCACGGCTCAAGGTCAGGATCGGCTGCTGGGTTTCCATGTTGGCAGCGCGAATACGCGAGCCGGTGACTTCCAGGCGATCCAAGGTGGTCGCACCGGCAGCAGCTTCCTGCGCCGAAGCAAAAGAGGGGGTCAAGGCAATAGCAATGCCGGCCGGGAGCAAGCCCAACCGCACTGCAGAATTACGAAGCTTCATCAATCTCTCCAAAGAGCTAAACAAACGACAAAGTTAGCGGTGTGTTAAACACCCCTGAACGTTACGTTCGTACTGCCACCTTGGTTTTGCGCAAGCCATCCTTAAGCTTTGCCGAATCTGGCTTCAACGCCACCGGCGTCTCTCGATACTGCGTGGCCGACGCACCGAAACGTGCACGAAACGCACGCGCGAAGCTGCAACAGTTGTCAAAACCGCTGGCAGATGCCACTTCACCGATCATCATGTCGGTATCACGCAACAGCATCGCTGCGCGTTCCAGTCGCAACCGCGCCGACAGGGATTGCGGACTCTCTTCATACAACGCCTGGAAGGTCTTGGACAGATACCAGCTGGAGAAGTTGGTCAGCTCGGCCAGCTCGCCAATGCGTACGACGCGATGGCTATTACCTTCCAGATACATGCGCGCACGCTGCATGCGGCCAAATACCTGTCGCTTGCGGATACGTGAGCGCCCCGGGCAACGCTGCACGGTGCCGGCGAGATCACGCTGCAGGGAGGCAAGGTGCAGCAGCAGTGGACGCAACTGGTGGATGGTTGAACCCGGTGCCTGCGCTTCGCGCCACAAGCGCAGCGCCAAACGCGCCTCCGCCAGGCTCATTCGGCCACGGCCGGTATAAACACTGCTATCAGCCAGTGTGCCGAGCATGCGCAAAGCATCGGCATCCAGACTGACACCAATGCACATGCCATCACGGCCAGCTTGGATCAGCGGGCGTGATTCCTTTTCGAAGGCGATCCACTCGCGCTGGCGCAAGCGGAACTTGCCTTCCTTGGATTCCACCCATGCAGTGCCACGCAGCTGCAGCCACACCGTGAATACCGTGCCCGAGGTCTGCAGGCTGCCCAATCGCGCTACGCCAACGCAAGCTGGACGCGGGCCATCCTCCGCAGGCTTTTCGAACGATACAGACTGACCACGATCCACCCACGAAACCTGCCGCATGTCGCACACCATCGTTTGCTCTTATTGAGCGAACGTTTTGCCAACTTTGGCGGCGAGGGTCAGGAAAGTCCGGCGAGAATGCTGCGAATCCTTCCCGATAAGGCATCCGAAAAATTTCCGAAGCCACAATTTCCTATGGCGACAACCACTTAGCCAAGCCCATCACCCGTCGTGGCGCGCGATGCGGGATGCGCATCATCCCGATATCGGCATTGTCAGCGGCGGCCAAAGCGATGAATACCGCACTTCCATCCGGCGCCAGACTCACGCCATTGCCCGCCCCGAAGCGGCTCGCGTCCAGGCATTGGCTGGCGCCATCACCGGCAATGGCGGTGAGCCGGCTACTGCAATCCCGACTTATGTCCTGGTATTCCACGGCGCCATTGGCCGCCACGGCCCAAGCGCGATAACGCCAGCGGCTAGGCAAGTCAGCGTGTACGGATTTCACGCTGCTCTGGGCCAAGCTCGGCGCCGCCTGCCAAAGCCCGCCACTTGCCAATCGGGTGAACAGCACCCTTTGCCCAGCCCGGTCGTACCGCACCTGCGACACGCCCTCCAATGACGCCAAGCGCGCCCACGGCTGCTGACTGCGGTCAAACAAGGTCAATGCCATCCGCTCGTCGCCGCCGCGCTCCACCACCAGCAGCGTATTGGGGGCAGGCCCATACACTGCCTGCAACGGCTCACGCGCTGGCACTGCCAGCTTTACCCAATGGCCCTCTTCCGGTGCTACTTCGTAAATGCCAGGTGCCCCGTCAGTGTCACGCCCAGTCACCAGCAGACGCCGCCCATCGGCGGACCAGTCCATGGGCTGCCGCGCCTCGGGGCGTACCCCTTCAATCATCTGCAGGGAGGCCGGCTCATCCAAGCGCGCCCACCACAGTGCAAACGCACCAGACCTGTCCGAGGTGAAGGCCAACTGCGCACCATCGGGTGAGGCCATTGGCTGGCCATCACGCGCGGAGGAAGCGAACAGGCGCTGCGCCGGTCCAGCTCCAGCTCCCAGTGGAATACGGTACAAGCCGAACTGCGGCTGGCTGCGCATGAACGCCAGGTTGCCACCACCACGCGACATCGCAGGGCTCTGTGCATTGTCAATACCCATGTCACGCAGGGCGCGCGTCGCCACGTCCAAGCGATACAGGCGCGCCTCGCTGTCGATACGGCGGCCGAACACCATTTCATCCGAGCCCAACCAACTCCAACCCCTGATTTCGGCGGCCTCATCGGTCAAGCGCTGCGCATTGCTGCCATCGGCATCCATCACCCACATATCCCCCACCTGGGGATTGCGTACGAAACCGATCTTTTTTCCATCCGCCGAGTAGCGCGGTGCATAGTCGAAGTCGTCTGCACCGATCTCGTATTGCAACGAGGACCAGCGCCCTGATGCCAGATCCAGACTGCGGATGCCGCGGCTCGCGTAACGGCCGGTCATGGAACCAAACAGCAGGCTGGCGCCGTCCGGCGCCCAGTCAAAGCTGAGCATGTCGGTACCGTCGCAACGCGTGGCGCGGCGCAGACCGGTACCGGTTGCCGACACTACCAACACCTCGCAGTCGCCCTGCGGCAGGAAGCGCGCAAAGGCAATATTGCGGCCATTCGGCGACCACACCGGGAAACGGTCCGAGGCCCCGGCAGGTGCTGCCAGCAGCGGCGTGGCGGTCGCATTGCTCACACTCTGGATCCACAGACTGGAGCGATTGTCCCGCTCGCGCGCGAACACAACCAACGCACCATCAGGCGAGAGTGAAGGATTTACCTCGACGTCTTCGGTCGCGGTAATCAGCCGATAGGGCCGCGCAGGACTGCCCACCACCCGATTACCCTCGACAACCGTTGCATCCACCTGCGAAGGCGTTCCGCGCCCCCACAACAACCACGCCATCACCAGCGTGCTGAGCAACAAGGCAATGCCGATTGCCAACAAGCCATAACGACGCACCTTGCGGCGTTTGTAGCGTGCCGATCCGCGCCCGTCCGCAGACGCTGGATCAGCGACCGCCGCGCCAGCGTTTCCAAACGCATCAACAGTCCCAATTTCCGGGCTCGACTCCCATACCACCGCGGCAAGCAGCCGGTATCCGGTCTTCGCGATGGTCTCTATATAAGGTGCACCCTCACCGGCCTCGGTTGCGGCGAACGCCTTGCGCAACTGGGTCACAGCCTGGGTCAGCACGTCGTTGGTCGGCAAGGTGTCCGGCCAGACCTCGGCAAACAGCTCGTCGCGGGTCACGACCTGGCCTGGCCTACGCGCAAGCGCCAGCAACACCCCCACCGTTTTCGGTGTGAGCCGCTGTACTTTGCGTGTGCCTGGCAGATGCACCTCACGAGAGGAAAGCACCACCAGACACTCACCGACGCGCAGTCGGTCAGAGCTTGGTTTTTCGGTGGGGTTCGTTGCCATCGCGGTCTTTCAAAATCGCTGGCGGACACCAATCCTGTGTCCAGCTTTCCGGGGTCCAACCCCTTACAAGCCGCCAAGTTCCGCAAAAGGCATCAACGCACAGAGCAAATGTTTTATCTGGAACAGATATTACTCTAATGAAGTTCCCCACGTGCCAAACGTGGACGACATCAGGCTCTCTCTCGCCGACGAAATTACATAATCAGCTACATGATTCGCGCCTTCTGGCGCGATTTTTTTATCTAACGTTCAGTTTTCTCTGCCTTGTAGATGGTCAGGCCAACCAGCCTTGAAACCACCAACGCAACGTACATAACGCCTGCAAACTGCTCCAGCATCACCAAAGCACGTGCCTGTGGATGCACAGGAACCACGTCACTCAGGCCCACCCCTGACAACAAGCTGAAGCTGAGATAAAGCAACTCGACCCAGCTCCTGAAATCGCCTTCGCTGGTGGCGACAAAACTGCCTGGATAGACGTGCTGGCACACTGAATAGGCAAATGCGAACGCCCAAGCCAGCAAGGTAAAGGTGGCGCCAGCGGCAAACAGCTCATCTCGTGTCACCTTGTGGTCCTGCAGCATGTAGGCAATCAAGCTGCATGAGGTATAGAAGTACAGCAGGCTCTCGAAGGCCTGCGCCACCGCGATCAGCGAATGGCGCCCCAACAAGGCACCGGCGATCGAGAACACCACCGCCGGGATCGCCAGCGTCAACGCCAGCCACAGCAGCAACGGGCTGCGCCGCACCACCCATACCGCCAACCCCAGCACCACCATGCCGAACGCACCGAACAGCGCGCGTCCGGCCGGCATATGCTCCATCGCGGGGTAGAGCAGTACGCCGAGCAACTGCACCGCCAGCAACCACGCCGACGGGTGCCTGCGCGCCATCACAATCCACCTCAAGCGCGAGTGCATACGCATCCCTTCATTGCCTGTGCCGAACGATGTAGTTGAACCAAGTCCCGCAGGCGCGGAGCTCAGGGGGTCGGGCTAGCTGCCATCCCGGCGCGATACGGATAGGTGGCAAAGATCGCTGCCACCGCCGCATCGATCCGCTCGCCACGCTGTTCCGGCTTCAGCCGTCCGACCGTGCCGACCGCAACGCCTTCCCAAACCAGTTGCTTCTTCCGCACATCCACCACGTCCACGTTCAAGGTGCCTTCCGTGTACTGGCGTACATCGGTGCGGTCGCGCCAGTAAGGCACGGCAACATAGCCGCGGGCGCGATAGCTGTAGTAATAGTCGTAATCCACTTCCGGCATCGTGGTGACCTGGGTCTTGTCCTGCAGATAGGCGTTGAGGTTCACCCACAGGTCCGGGTTGGCTTCATCGAACCGGTAACCACGTGACTCCATCTGCGTGCGCACCGCAGCGCGGATGCGATTGCTGGTGATGGTGGTATAGCCGTGCTGTTCAAGCGCCAGCGGGCTGAAGAACGCGAAGCTGCGGTAGCGCGAAAAGTCGGCAGTAGGATCTGCCTGGCTGGCGACGCGCGGGGTGCTGGCACACGCGCCCAGCAGGAGCAACGTGGACAAGGCGAAAAGCAGAGCAACAAAGCGAAGTTTCATGGTCTACCCCTGGTGTGGACGGCTGCACGCTACCACGTCCGTACCCGCGCTGGCGTCAAGCAGTGGCCGGGGGCCCCCCCTGGGTGCCCCCGCCCGGCACACCAGCGTATTAGACCCGCTTGACCAGCGCGCCCCGCGCGCGGGAAGGTGGCGCTTT
>NZ_JBRREG010000063.1:0-28828 GCF_056760155.1 Stenotrophomonas sp. STEN022 | reverse complement strand
CGCCGCCCCGGCGGCCGCGGGGGCGGGGGGGGCGGGGGTGGCCCCCCCCCCCCCCGGCGGCGCCCCGGCCCCCCCCCCCCCCCCCCCCCGGCCCCCCCCCCCCCCCCACTACAGACGGCAAAAGCACCCCTCCCCAACCCTCCCCTTGCCTATGGCAAAGGGAGGGAGCTGATCGTCAGGCGCTAAGGGCCGCCAGCGACTCGGCCTGCAGGCGCTCGTAGATCGCGAACTCGTCGCTGACCGTTGCGCCCAGTGCCTGCTCGAAGGCATCGCGGTTGGCACGCGCTGCATACGCACGCTGCTCACCGCCACCAAGGTTGGACTGGAAAATACCCGCCGCGCTCACCGGCAGGAAATCCTCATAGATGATCGGATCAGCGCTCGCCAAGCCGCGCTCGATCAATACTTCCGCTGGCAAGGCACGGGTTTCCGCATCAGCGGCAAGGCCCGCATCGGTCAGGCTGTAGCGGTAATAGCCCAGGCCTTCGCCGCGCAGCGTTGCATGGTCATCCGGGAACGCGGCGAATGCGCTCTGCAGGCGCTGCATGTAGTCACCACCGGCACTGCCTTCGCCGCCGCGCGCCTGCGCGAGCAAAGCGTCATACAAGTCACGGCCCTTCGGCGTCAGCGCGAGACCGCGCTGTTCTATCTCGCCGAAACGCGCGGTATGCGTACCGGCGTCGTTGTCCGCGCCAGAGGGGAAATGCACCAGTTCCTCCAGCGCCTTGAAGCTGGTCTGACGCAGCAGGATGGCGCAGTCGCGGCGCGGTGGGCCTTCGATCACGGCCTTTGCCGCCAGACCACGCGACTGCATCGCCACCTGTGCGGCATCGATGTCCAGCGTGCGCGGGGTGAGGTGGTTGATATGCGGGCCACGGAAACTGACCACGTCGGCAACCAGACGATGCGCGCCGTGCAGGGCGTGATAGGTCTCCAGCGACACGGTGGCTTCGTTGTGCCAGCGGAAGGTTTCCAGCGACTCGACAACGAAGCGCCAGGCATCGTCTTCGCTCAGGCCGCCATCGCGCTCGCACTGCTCGATCAGCTGCAGCGCGCCAGCGGTGAAGATGTTGCGGCGGGCCAGGATCTCGGCGGCCTGCTCGCGCAGCGCGGCGTCCTCGATCAACTCCAGCCGCAGCAGCGAGGTGAACACGCGGAACGGGTTGCGGTTCAAGGACTCGCCATCCACCGGCCGGAAGGCAGTGGAGTGCACCGGTACGCCGGCCACCGACAGATCGTAATAACCCACCGGCTGCATGCCCATCACCGCGAACAGGCGGCCCAGCGTGGCCAGCTCCTGCGCGGTGCCGACGCGGATTGCGCCATGGCGCTCGACGTCCAGGCGCTCGCGTTCGCCACTGCGCTGCATCTGCGCGGCCAGCTCCGGCTGCGCGGCCAGGACGTCGGCGTTGATCGCGCCAACCAGTTCCACCAGCGTGCCGTACAACGGCACTTCGGTGCGGTACATATGCGACATCGCCTGCGAGAACAGGCTGCGGATGTGATCGGGCGAAACGAAACGGTCGGCGGTCATGACAAAGCGCTTTGACGCGAAATCGAAGGAACGCCATTTTCGCCCGGAATCGCCCCCTGCGCCTATCTGCAGGGCAGCAAATACCGCCGCGGTTTACTCCGCGTCACTCTTGCGCGCTGCCGCCTCGCGCTGGGCGCGGTCGCCGAGCTGGCGCTGCAGCAGCGGGTCCAGCGTTATCGGCCGGTCCCAGTGGTCGAAACTGGCGACGATGGCGTGGCGCAGGGCCCGCCAGCGCAGGTTGTCCGGGGCCGGCTGCAGGCCAGCCAACACCTCTTTCCAGCTGGCCTCGGGCTGTTGTGCGCGGGCCTTCACCGCGGTACGGCAGTTGCTGCCGTTGAGCTTGCCCCAGAAGCAGGCCAGATAGACATCGCCGGGTTTCCAGCCATGGTCCTGCAGCAAGGCCTGCACATAGCCCGGGCGCGCACTGGCATAACGCGCCAGCTCATCGACGAAGGCTTCCGGGTAGCGCGCGGCATAGGCGTTGATATCGGCCAGCTGCTTGTCCACCCAGGCATCACCGGTGGCCGGCGCGTAGACCTCGGCCACCGCTGCCGTTGCCGGCTGTTGCGCCAGCAACGGCAGGGGCAGCACGGCAGCTGCCAGCAATCCAAGCCGCAGCAGCAAGCCTGTGCCACGTGGAGATTGCCGGACGCCTGCCGCGCTCACCTCAGTTGCCTTGTGCCGCTGCAGCCTGCGCGGCAACGGCACGCACCGCTTCCGGCCACTGGTGAGCGGTGTCGGCGTGGTGCAGGCGCGGCTCTTCCGCGGAGACGCCGTGTTCGGCCTCATGCGCCCAGGTCATCGCGTACGGGGTGTGGATGCCCCAGCCGCCCAGACCCAGCACCGGTTCGATATCCGAGCGCAGCGAGTTGCCGATCATCACGAAGCGCTCGGCCGGCATGTTGAACTCGGCCAATACCTTGGCGTAGGTGGACTGGTCCTTCTCCGAGATGATCTCGATGCGCGGGAACAGATCCAGCAGGCCGGAACGCTCGATCTTCTGCTCCTGATGGAACAGGTCGCCCTTGGTGATCAGCACCACCGGGTATTCGGCAGCGATGGCCGCCACGGCTTCACGGACGCCATCGATGACATCGACCGGATGCTCAAGCGTGCGGCGGCCGATCTCGACGATCTGGCGCAGGTCGTGCGCGGAGATCTTCTCGTCGGTGAGCTCGATGGCAGCTTCCAGCATCGACAGGGTCATGCCCTTGGCGCCGTAGCCGAATACGGCCAGATTGCGCCGCTGCACCTTGAGCAGATGCTGGGCGGTGCCGGCGTCATGCAGGTCGATGTAGTTGCTGAGGATCAGGCCAAATTCGTGCTCGGCCTTCTGGTAATAGTCTTCGCTCTTCCAGAGCGTGTCATCGCCATCGAAGCCGACCAGGCCGATGGCGGAGGGGGAAGTCTGCATGTTCATGCTGCACAGGATAGCAATCTGCCCTGAAGTGAATAGGGGATTGCGGCTGGAAGGCAGGGTTTGGCTGGCTGGATTGGCAGCTCAAGCAAAGTGCAACAGTCAAGAGCACCCCTCCCCGGCCCTCCCCTGCACTGCGTGCAAGGGAGGGAGCGGATCGCGCAAACTGCTGGTTCACCGCGCAATGCCGCTTCTACCCCCTCCCTTGCGCATAGCGCAGGGGAGGGTTGGGGAGGGGTGCTCTCCGGGCCCTACCCGGCTACCAGTTACTTCTTATGCGCAGCCGCATAAACCCGGTACTCATCCGCGGTCAGCTTGCCATCCTTGTTGCCATCCGCCTCATCAAATACCTGCGCCAAACCAGCATTGGCCTGCGACTCGGTCTTGCTGATGGTGCCATCACCATCGGCATCCACATCTGCCCAGCTCTGGCCACCACCGGCGGCGGCCGAGGCCTTGGCGGCGCTGCTTGATGCGCTGGCAGCAGCGTTCTGCGCCTGTTCTGCCGAATCCTGCGCCTGCGCAGCCTGTGCCTGCGCGGCGGCGGCCTGATCCTGTGCATCCTGCGCCATGGCCGGCAAAGCGAGCACGGAACCTACGATGGCAACCAGGGCGAACAGTGGAGTGCGATTACGTACGGTCATCAGGTCTTCCTCGTGTGTTGGCTAAAGCGCGGAAATTCCGCACACCCCAACCCTGACAAGCTGCGACTGAATCGTTTGCACTCCTCAAAACCGCCGCGAACATCCTGTTAACCACCTGCACCGGATCAGCGGCTACCACCCCTGTTAGCCATGCATGAAGTGAAAGTAAGCCGATGATTAGAGCGTTCCAAGCATCGTGCTTATCGATGCAATACCGGTGCCTCAAGCATCATGCGTGGTGTCAGCCAGCGGTTGCCGCGAACTGAACAACAACCAACCCAGGCCGACGCCAACGGCTACACCGATCAACTCAAACAGCACGCGCGTGCCCAACTGGTCCGGATCATGGATCGAAGCCAGCGCCAACTTTGCGTACAGCGGCGACTGCAGGTTGACCATGCCCAGCGAAAAAAGCTTCCAGCCATCCACGCCCGCAGCAATGGCCGCCGCTATCAGCGCGGAATAAGCGATGGCATGTCCGTGCCTCAGCCCTGCACGGCGGCACACCTGCCACCACAGCGCGAACACCACAAAACCAATCGCCAAGGCGATCAAGCCAGCTTCCAGCGAGCCCAGCAGGCCGTAATGCAGAACCAGATTCATGGGCGCAGCGCGGTCCATCCAGGGAACCGCAGTCTAACCGCCCCTGCCCCGCTCAACGTACCGGGAAGTCGTAGGCCGTGGTCGGGGTGGGCTCAGGCTTGAAGGTGTAATGCCACCATTCCATTGGATAGTTGGCAAAGCCCTGCGCCAGCATCGCATCCAGCAGCAGTTGCCGGTTCTGCTTCTGCGTCGCGCTGATATCAGGATTGGCGGTATGCGCCAGCACATCGAAGCGATCGAAACCCGTGCCCATGTCCAAGGCAGTGCACGGCATGCTGCGGCAATCCAGAACGCCCAGGTCCACCGTCGCCGCCCGGCTATGGCCGGAGGTCTCGGCGATATAGCCGTCGAGCAGGCGACTCTTGTCGATGTTGGGGTAATAGCGCTCTTTGGCGATCTGATCCTTGGCATCGTGTACCCAGGTGACGAACGAGGTCACCGAATGCACCGGCCGGTAGCAGTCAAACACCTGCAGTCGATAGCCCCGCGCGCGCAGCCCGCGCTGCACTCGCGCCAAGGCCTGCGCCGCCGGCTGCAGCAGATAGCAACGCGGCGCTTCATAGCCGGGAACGACACGACCGGTGAAGTTGTCGGTGCCGGCGTAGCGGATGTCCAGGGCGATGTCCGGGGCCAGCGTGGTGACATCGACGATACCGGCCTGTGCGGGCGTCTTTGCCGCCGATACCTGCACCTGCTGGGCAGGCGCGGTGAACGGCAACAGTGCCAGCAACAAGGGCAGTGATTTAGTGGCAATCGCCACGACGTTGGAATTCCAGATCGGGGTAGTCATAGCTGAAGTCGATATCCGGGTCGATGGCACGTAGATGCAGCTGCGGATGTTGGGCGTCGCCGGAGAATTCCAGCCAGGCATCGGCATCTTCGCCCAATCCTTGCCAGGCCACATACCAGCGTTCACCGGCACGCATCACCTGTCCGGTCATGCGCGGTGACTTGACCGAGGCGAACTGCAGCTTGCCATCACGCGGGCACAAAGACACCTCACCGAACCACGGGTCCTGCCAGACGCCAGCCTTGCTGCCGAACTCCGCCGGCGTGGCCGCACGTGCCTTCGGCAATGCAGGGCGCACGTGCCCTGCCGAACGGCGCTGCGCGGCAGCGGCGTCAATCAACCTGGCGTAATGCAGCACGTCATTGTTCGCCGCCGGTGCGGTGTAATGCTTGAGCATGGCCTGCATCAGCGCCGTGCGTGCGTCCTCGCCCTCACCGTTGATCAGGATCACCACGCCGGTCTTGCGGTCCGGCAGCAAGGCCAGCGAGGAATACATGCCGGACAAGGTGCCGGTATGCGCGACCTTCCACTGCCCGTCCATATCCGACAGACGCCAGCCATAGCCATAGGCGTAGAAGTGCGTGTTGTCCCAGTCGCGCAGGCGCTGGCTGATCGGCATCGGCATATGCGCCGTCCACAGCGCACGCCGCTGGGTCGCGTCCAGCCAACCCGGTGCCTGCGCCGGATCCAGCAGCACCTGCATCCAGCGAAGCATGTCATTGAGGCTGCAGCGGATACCGCCAGCAGCCATCGACGGAAAATCGGTGACCTGTGCAGGATCGCGCTCGGCGGCGATGTTGCGCTTGCCGTCACGATGATGCGGCTGCGCGATATTGCCGAGCTCCGCCGGTGACCATGCGCCGACCTGGCAACGCTGCATGCCCAGCGGCTGGAATATCTCCTCGCGCACCAGCTGCGAGTATGGTTTTCCACCCGCAACTGCGGCGACTTCGCCGGCCACCACATACATGAGGTTGTCGTAGGCGTACTCGCTGCGAAAGCTGCCGGTCGGCTTCAGATGCGCGAGACCGGCAATGATGTCGCTGCGATCAAAGTTGTTTGGTTCGGGCCACAGCATCAGATCGCCTGCGCCCAGGCCGAGGCCGCTGTTGTGGATCAGCAGATCGCGCACCTGCATGTTGCGCGTCACCCACGGGTCCTGCATGCGGAACTGCGGCAGATGCTTGGTGACAGGATCATCCCAACGCAACTTGCCGGCCTGCACCAACCGCGCAATTACCGCCGCGGTCATCGCCTTGGTGTTGGAGGCGATCTTGAACAGGCTGTCGTCATTGACCGCTGTGCCCTCGCCCACGGCCAATTCGCCGCGGGTGCCGCGATAGACGATCTTGCCATCTTCGATCACGCCAATTGCGATACCAGGCAGATGGTAGCGCTGCACGGCTTGGCCGAGCAGTGCATCGAAACGCGCCAGTTCCGCCTTCTCAGCGCTCGCGGCCTGCAGCGGCCCGCTCAACCCAAGCCCTGCCGCCAACAACCAGATCCTCAATCCCACGATTACTCATCCTAAAAGCGAACGGCCCGCCAAAGCGGGCCGTTCTCAAAAGCTACATCAGAAGTTCCAGGTCACGACCAACTGCGTGTACCGCGGCGACTGCCAACGCGTACCAGTCGCAAAGGTGTCACGCTTTACACCGGGATTGGCTTCATATCGCTGGTGGACGTTGATCACGGTCTGGTTATTGAATACGTTGTAGACCGACAGGCGTGCCGTCAGATCCACCGATTCCACCGGCAAACGCCAAGTCACGTTGGCACCCATGTTCCAGGTCCACGGCAGTCGACCAAATGCGCCACGCGCGGTCGGCTCGAGCACGCGCTCGTTCCACGGCTTGTCGCATTTGGCTACGCACAACCAGCCCGAACCGCCTCCCGAGCCTTCAGATGCAAACCCACCGGCACCCACGCTGTCATCCGGCCAGACCACACCGAAGGCAGTGATCGGACCACCGGACTGCACCTGCAATGTCGAACCCACCGACCACTGGTCGTTGATCTGATACCCGGCGCGGAATTTGAACTGGTGGCGGAAGTCGTTGAACAGCACGCCATAGCGCTCGTTCACTGCCGGGTGATCGTAGTACTGCACCATACCGGTGGAACCAAAGTTGGTGTCAGAGTTGGTCGGTCCTTCCAGGTTGCCCTCGCTCTTGGACCACAGGTAGGACGCGTTGAACATCCACTTGTCATCCCAAGCACGGTCGATCTGGAATTCCACGGCCTTGTAGCGGCGCTTGGGCTTTTTGTAACCCACCACTTCACCGCTGCCACCCTTTATGTAGCCATCCTTGGAGGTGTCGATGGTGATCCAGCCTTCCTTGGCGCAGCCAATGGACGGATCGCCCCAAATGGTCACATCACCACCACCGTTGCCGATCACCCACAAGTTCTTGCCCACTGGACCACAAGGCGTGTGGTTGATACGAATGTCGTCGATCGCACGATCCATCTTGCGATAGGTCGCGTTGACACCCCACGACCAAGCTTGATTGATCATCGACTGGAAGCCAAGGATGAACTCATCTTGGTAGACCGCATCGATGTCCTTGGAAACACTCTGACGCAGATCACCCGAACCGGTGTTCATGCTGGTGTCGGTTGGCCCGATCTGCTGTCCAATGATCGGTGCCATGTATTTGGTGCCGGTGATCGGGTTGACCTGTTCGGTCCAGCCGTCCAGCGCGAAGTAGCGATACTCGTCAGTAAGACCACCAGCAAAGTTGACGTTGATGTTGTTCGAAACCGGTAGGTAGTAGCGCCCGACATTACCAAACAGCTTTGTGGTGCCATCGCCCTTGATGTCCCAAGAGAAGCCGCCACGCGGGGCGATCAGGTTATCCTGCTTGATGAAGGAGCTGCCATCAGCGACCTTGTTATTGAAGCTATCTGAACGCAAGCCCAGGGTAACCAGCAGGTTGGGGGTAATACTCCACTGGTCTTCGATGTAGAACGCATTGGCGACGGTCTCAAACTTGCCGCCGGATACATTTCGTCGCGCCATCAGCATCTGAGTGACGTTGGCCGGAATATAAACACCGGCGCCACCGAACACTTCAGAGCCAGGTGTTGGCACGTAGGCCGTATACATGGTACCGCTGCCCGAGTAACGCGACATCTGCTCAGTGGTCAGCTCCTCGCGATCGGCGCCGAATCGAATGAGATGGTTGCCCAATGCCCACTCAAAATCCAAGCGCGCGGCATCGCGGGTATTAGTCATCTCCACGACATCGCGACTCGGCGAGCAGCCCAGTGTCTTGTTTGGCATCGCGTTTAGGTACGGCGCGTAGCTATTCTTGCCGCTGGTATTGCTGGTGATGAAATCGCATACGTCATCTCCACCAGACCGCTCATTGGCGTTGCGTTCGTTCTGGCCGATCATCGCCTTGGCGGTGAAGTTCTGGCCAAAGTGTCCGGTGTAAGTAGCCGACCAGTTGGTGCCGCCACCTTCATCGGTCCCCGTACCCGTAAGATCCCCCACGACACCCGAGCCCCAGTTGTACTTATGCTTGGCAGTCTCGGTCTCGCCATCATCAGAGAAGGCAAGCAGTTCCAGCGTGTGGTTGTCCGTGATGTTCCAATCCAGCTTGCCTCCCCAGAAGCCATCATTGGACTTGTCGCGGTTGTAGGCATTCTGCCCACTTGAGTAGCGCGAATTGGTATCGCGGTTCTCGTACATCGCGAACAGGAACAGTTTGTCCTTGATGATTGGGCCTGAGCCCCAGACATTGGTCTTGGTGAACGATGAGCTGTCGCGGCTGGCGAAATGACCGTCCGTAGTGCTTCCCGGATGGTAGTGATCACGCCCACTCGACTTCCAGGCGCTGGGTTCGAAGGTGACCTGCATACCACCCTCGAATTCATTGGAGCCCGAACGGGTGACCGCGTTGATCACACCACCGGTGGAGCGGCCGAACTCAACCGAATAGCCGCCGGTCTTGACCTGGAATTCTTTGAAAAAGGCAAAGGGCGGCGCCGAGTATCCTTGCCGATCATAGATGTCCGTGACATTCAGGCCATTGACGAAGATGGCATTCTCGGCCACCGAGGAACCGCCAAAGCTGATGCCACCAAAGCTGGAGTTGCCACCAACCACACCCGGCGCCAGCAGCGCGACCGAATCCATCGACTGCTCCACCGGCATACGTGCCAGCTCTTCGCGGTTGATGTTGAATGAGGACTCGGTGGAATAGACGTCAACGCGATTGACGACCTGCGACCCCGTCACCTGCACTGCATCCAGGTTCACCGCGCCACTGGCAGTGCTGCCCCCCAGATTGACGTTGGTGGTGCCACCCAGCGAGACACTGACGCCCAGCGGCTCTTTGTCGGTCTGGCCGTCGCGCTTGACCTGCAGGCTGTAGTCGCCGACCGGCAACTGGCTCAGGCGGTAGGAACCATCGGCGCCGACCGTGACCGTGCGGGTCAGGCCCGTCCCTTTGTTGACGATGGTGATCTGGTCACCGGTATTTGCGCGGCCGGCAATTGCACCGGTTGCACTCTGCGCCATCACGCTCGGCGCCATCACGCCAAGACAGGCACCCAATGCGACGGTCAGCGCCGCCCTTTTCAACATTTTCCTGTTCATCCCCTGCTCTCTCCTGCAGATGTAAATCGATAAGTAAGACAACGGTTACGACGTTCTATTACTTGGACTCCGGCGCCAGAACCTGCGACTGGAAGTCGTATTGCCACTGGTTGAAGTAAAGGTTCCCCCCTTCCCACTCAACCTCACCTCGTTGCAGATCAACGGTCTCCGAGCGGAAGTGCTGCTTGGCAGGCACGAACGCGCGTGAGTAGTCATCGTTGAACGCGATGCGGTAGGCATCCAGCCCGCCGAAATAGAAATTGCGTTGTTCGGGCTGGTCGCTGTCCAGTGCACCCGTGCTTACATCCATCGGCACCCAGCCGTAGGGCGCAAGATAGAGCGCGCCCCAATCGTGCAGGTTGTTGTAGCCGACCTCGTTGTCCGAATACACCATGCCCGACTGCCAGCGCGCCGGGATGCCGTTCATGCGCAGCAGCGAGATCAGCAGCAAGGTCTGCTGGCCACAGTCTGCATGCCCGGCATGCAGGGCGTAGTCGGAAATATTGCTGATCGTCGAATACTCGCGGGCGCCGCCCCACGGAATCGCATCCACCGCATCGAACAACTTCTTGGCGACGCGGTAGGGATTGGTTTCATTGCCCACCGCCTTGCGCGAAAACTCGCGCATCGCCGGGGTGAACACCACATGCGGTGCGCGCTCGGCCAGATAGGGCTGCAGCTCTGGGTCGCGCGGCGTCGGCAGCACCTTGTCCGGGTCGATGATGAAACGACGCGCGGAGATGGTGAGCTCGTAACTCACCGAAAACTCGGTGGGCGTGCCGGCGACGGCCTTGCGCTCGAGGTAGGCGGTGCGCTGCAGCGTGTCTTCGGGTGCTATCTGCGCGCCCTGCGGAGCGCTGCCCAGCCATTGGATGTTGTCCTGCTGGCCGGGTATCGAACGCGGATAGGGCAGCCAGGCGCGCACCGTCTTCCCAGCCGGCACCGCATCGGCATCGACCTTGATGGACTGGGTGATGCGCACCCGGCGCGGGCTGATGCTGGTCTGGCCGCTCTGCTCCGACGCCCTGATCACCTCGATATGGTGCGAGCCAAGCCGCTCGTACGGGCCGGGGCGCGATACACGCTTGTCCGGCGGCCGCCGGTTGGAGGCCTCGGCACTGAACAGGAACAGATTGTTCGGTGCGCGCTTGAACCAGCGACGCTGGCCGTCGATATCCAGGTGCTCGATCAGGCCGGCATCATCCCAGGCCTTGAACTCCTCGTCGCGAAGATCCGGCACCGACCTGCGCACCGCAGCCTTGGCCTGCGCTTCGTCCAGGGTGAAATCCAGGCGGATGCGGCGCATGCGCTCCTGCTGGAACAGATAGGCGGCGCGTCTGTCGGCATCGGTGCCGGGTGCTGCCAGAGCCTTGTCGATCTCGGCCTGCGCGCCGGCAAAATCGCCACGGTCCACGCGTGCCGTCAACTCGGGCAGCGCCATCGATGGCGCCTCACCGGCATAGGCGATCCAGGCCACGCTCATGCACAGGGCAGAGGCGAGGACCGTGCGGGCGAACGGGACGCGGGCAAAGCGGGCAGAATCGGCGTTTGATGCCACGGCAACACTTCCACGTGCAGGGTGGTTAACGCTGTGTAACACGCACCCGATAGCCGGTCAATAATTTATTCTTGCTTTCGACGGCGAAAGGAATAAATATTCCTGAGCATCAACGAGGGGAGCTTCCCAATGCTTGCTTTGCCGCCGCTGTCCCAGCGCCGACGCCTTGCCCCGCTTGCGCGGGCTTTGATCCTTGCCACGGCGCTGTGCGCCGGGCCGGCTTTTGCGCTGTCGCGGGTGCCTGCGGCAGCGGTTTCGCCCTCCTACGCCGGCATCATCGGCCTGGAAGAAGCCCTGTTGACGCCGCAGCCTTGGATCAGCAGGCTGCCAAACGCTGACGCCGTGATCCTGGACCGCGCCGCCATCGAGGCGCAGAACGCACGCATGCGCCAGCTCGATGCCTCCATCATCGACCTGCACAAGCTGCCCGCGCTACTGCCACAAGTATTGGTCCGCGAGCAGATCAACGACATCTCCAAGGCCCCGACCCGCACCCTGTACGATGTGCACGGCAAGCAGGTCACGCCCGCCCAGCTGCAGGCGGTGACCGCCAACCTCGGCCTGGATGCGATCCCGGCCACCCGTCCGATACAGTACGGCCTGGTCGTGCACCGCGCCGCGCTGCGCGCCTTCCCCACCGAACTGCGCGTATTCAGCAGCCAGGGCGATACCGATATCGACCGCTTCCAGGAGTCGGCACTGTTTCCCGGCGACGCGGTGGCGGTGCTGCATGAAAGCGCCGACGGCAAGTGGGTATTCGTCGCCAGCGAGCGCTATGCGGCGTGGATGGAGAAGCGCTTCGTCGGCGTCGGCAGCGCCGAACAGGTCTTCGGTTACGGTGCCACAGGCCCGTACCGGGTGATCACCGCCGGCAAGGCCTTCACCGCACACACCCCTGAAGAGCCACGCGTCTCCGACCTGCAGCTGGAAATGGGCGTACGCGTGCCGGTGCTGGCCGACTGGCCGGTGATGGACCCGGTCAACGGCCAGCAGGCACATGGTGGCCACGTGATTCAGCTGCCGGTGCGCAACGACGACGGCAGCCTTGCACTGGTGCCGGCCCTGCTGCCGCGCTCGCAGGAATCGGCCAGCGACTACCTGCCGCTGACCCAGGCCAACCTGATCACCCAGGCCTTCAAGTTCCTCGGCGAACGCTATGGCTGGGGCCACTCCTATGACACCCGCGATTGCAGCGGCTTCGTCTCGGAGATCTACCGCAGCTTCGGCGTGCTGCTGCCGCGCAACACCAGCGCACAGGCAATCAGCCCGGCCTTGAACCGCGTGCCCTTCACCGACAAGGACAGCAAGGCCAAGCGCAATGATGCGATTGCCAAGCTGCAGGTCGGCGACCTGATCTACATCCCAGGCCACGTGATGATGATGCTCGGTGAAGCCAATGGCATGACCTGGGTGATCCACGATACTTCCGGTGGCAGCTGGTTCGATGCCAGCGGCAAGCGCGTGCATGCCAGCCTCAACGGCGTATCGGTGACCCCGCTGCAGCCGATGATGGCCAGCGACACCGCCAGCTACATCGACCGCATGACCAACATCCAGCGCATCCGCCTGCAAGACACCAAATGAAGATCACCGACATCGAACTTGGCATGCTCCGCGTGCCGCTGAAAACCCCGTTCAAAACCGCGTTGCGCACCGTGGAAACGGTGGAAGACATCGTGGTGATGGTGCGCACCGACACCGGCCACACCGGCTACGGCGAGGCGCCGGCCACGGCGGTGATCACCGGCGATACGCACGGCTCGATCATCGAGGCCATCAACAGCTTCATCAAACCCCGCCTGATCGGCGAGGACATCAGCAACCTCAACCGCATCTGCGGGCTGATCCAGACCTCGCTGGAGCGCAATACCAGCGCCAAAGCGGCGGTGGAAATCGCGATCTACGATCTGTGGGCACAGCTGCACAAGGCTCCGCTGTACCAGATGCTGGGCGGTGGCGACCCGGTGATCACCACCGACATCACCATCAGCGTCGACTACATCGACAAGATGGTGGCCGATTCACTGTCGGCGGTGGAGCGCGGCTTCGAGTCGCTGAAGATCAAGGTGGGCAAGGACATCGGCCTGGACATCGAACGGGTAAAGGCCATCCACGCCGCCGTCGAAGGCCGCGCCCTGCTGCGCCTGGATGCCAACCAGGGCTGGACCGCCAAACAAGCGGTGTATGCGATGAACGTGCTGGAAAACGCTGGCGTCGTGCTGGAACTGCTGGAACAACCGGTGAAGGCTGCAGACATCGCGGGCATGAAGTACGTCACCGAACGCGTCAACACGCCGGTGATGGCTGATGAAAGCGTGTTCAGTCCGCATCAGGTCTTTGATCTGATCCAGCAGGGAGCTGCCGACATCATCAACATCAAATTGATGAAGACCGGCGGCATTTCCAACGCGATCAAGATTGCCGATATCGCGTCGTTGTACGGCGTGCCATGCATGATCGGCTGCATGCTGGAATCCAGCATCAGTGTGGCGGCGGCAGTGCATCTTGGCGTGGCCAAGTCCGGCGCGATCAGCAAGGTGGATCTGGATGGGCCATCGTTGAGCCAGTTCAATCCGGTGGTAGGCGGCGTGATCTTCAACGAATCGGAGATCAGCATCACCGACGCACCGGGCCTGGGCATCATCGAGGTACGCGGGTTGGAGATGATCAAGCCGTGATCACGCAGGCGGCAACCGGTCTCTCCTCGGTTGCCGCCGCCGTGGTCGCGCATGCGCAAACAACAGCACCGGCAAAGTCCGGTGCTGTTTTGTTTTGGGAGAAGTGCCCCTACCAACACATGAACCTGGCTTCTGCTTCGGCTGTCGCCCCCTCCCTTGCGCGCAGCGCAGGGGAGGGTTGGGGAGGGGTAGCTTCTGCTTCTGCTTCTGCTTCTGCTTCTGCTTCTGCTTCTGCTTCTGCTTCTGCTTCTGCTTCTGCTGTTGCTGTTGCTGTTGCTGCTGCTGCTCCAGCTTTTGCCCCACCGGGCCCCCTTCCGCAGCGACGCAGCTGCCGGACAAGACCCCGCAGGGGCGGCGTGCATGAATGCACGTCGTTTTTAGACGAGACAGGGACGTCTCGTCGAAAAATCCCGGCGGCGGAGTGGACCCGCGGCGCACAGCGGCGTGGGCGCGGAGGCAGGGTGTGCTTTCTTTTGGTTATCTTTTCTTTGCACAAGCAAAGAAAAGTAACTCGCTCCCCGAAGGGGAGTGAAAGCACTTGCTTAGACTTTGACTTGCCCTTTGAAATTTCCAAAGCAGCAACGACAGAAGCAGAATCAAAAGCTTTGGCTCCCCTTCGGGGCTCGAGCGCACCTTTCTTTGCTTATGCAAAGCAACGTGGCCCAAAGAGACGCCTTTTCAACAACCGAATGGCTGGTCAGGTACACCCTGCCTACGCGCCTTCCGCGCTACGCGCTCCAGGTTCACTCCGCTGGCAGGATTTTTCGACGAGACGTCCCTGTCTCGTCTAAAAACGACGTGCATTCATGCACGCCGCCCCTGCGGGGTCTTGTCCGGCAGCTGCGTCGCTGCGGAAGGGGGCCCGGTGGGGCAAAAGCTGGAGCAGCAGCAGCAACAGCAACAGCAACAGCAGAAGCAGAAGCAGAAGCAGAAGCAGAAGCAGAAGCAGAAGCAGAAGCAGAAGCAGAAGCAGAAGCTACCCCTCCCCAACCCTCCCCTGCGCTGCGCGCAAGGGAGGGGGCGACAGCCGAAGCAGAAGCCAGGTTCATGTGTTGGTAGGGGCACTTCTCCCAAAACAAAACAGCACCGGACTTTGCCGGTGCTGTTGTTTGCGCATGCGCGACCACGGCGGCGGCAACCGAGGAGAGACCGGTTGCCGCCTGCGTGATCACGGCTTGATCATCTCCAACCCGCGTACCTCGATGATGCCCAGGCCCGGTGCGTCGGTGATGCTGATCTCCGATTCGTTGAAGATCACGCCGCCTACCACCGGATTGAACTGGCTCAACGATGGCCCATCCAGATCCACCTTGCTGATCGCGCCGGACTTGGCCACGCCAAGATGCACTGCCGCCGCCACACTGATGCTGGATTCCAGCATGCAGCCGATCATGCATGGCACGCCGTACAACGACGCGATATCGGCAATCTTGATCGCGTTGGAAATGCCGCCGGTCTTCATCAATTTGATGTTGATGATGTCGGCAGCTCCCTGCTGGATCAGATCAAAGACCTGATGCGGACTGAACACGCTTTCATCAGCCATCACCGGCGTGTTGACGCGTTCGGTGACGTACTTCATGCCCGCGATGTCTGCAGCCTTCACCGGTTGTTCCAGCAGTTCCAGCACGACGCCAGCGTTTTCCAGCACGTTCATCGCATACACCGCTTGTTTGGCGGTCCAGCCCTGGTTGGCATCCAGGCGCAGCAGGGCGCGGCCTTCGACGGCGGCGTGGATGGCCTTTACCCGTTCGATGTCCAGGCCGATGTCCTTGCCCACCTTGATCTTCAGCGACTCGAAGCCGCGCTCCACCGCCGACAGTGAATCGGCCACCATCTTGTCGATGTAGTCGACGCTGATGGTGATGTCGGTGGTGATCACCGGGTCGCCACCGCCCAGCATCTGGTACAGCGGAGCCTTGTGCAGCTGTGCCCACAGATCGTAGATCGCGATTTCCACCGCCGCTTTGGCGCTGGTATTGCGCTCCAGCGAGGTCTGGATCAGCCCGCAGATGCGGTTGAGGTTGCTGATGTCCTCGCCGATCAGGCGGGGTTTGATGAAGCTGTTGATGGCCTCGATGATCGAGCCGTGCGTATCGCCGGTGATCACCGCCGTGGCCGGCGCCTCGCCGTAGCCGGTGTGGCCGGTGTCGGTGCGCACCATCACCACGATGTCTTCCACCGTTTCCACGGTGCGCAACGCGGTTTTGAACGGGGTTTTCAGCGGCACGCGGAGCATGCCAAGTTCGATGTCGGTGATCTTCATTTGGTGTCTTGCAGGCGGATGCGCTGGATGTTGGTCATGCGGTCGATGTAGCTGGCGGTGTCGCTGGCCATCATCGGCTGCAGCGGGGTCACCGATACGCCGTTGAGGCTGGCATGCACGCGCTTGCCGCTGGCATCGAACCAGCTGCCACCGGAAGTATCGTGGATCACCCAGGTCATGCCATTGGCTTCACCGAGCATCATCATCACGTGGCCTGGGATGTAGATCAGGTCGCCGACCTGCAGCTTGGCAATCGCATCATTGCGCTTGGCCTTGCTGTCCTTGTCGGTGAAGGGCACGCGGTTCAAGGCCGGGCTGATTGCCTGTGCGCTGGTGTTGCGCGGCAGCAGCACGCCGAAGCTGCGGTAGATCTCCGAGACGAAGCCGCTGCAATCGCGGGTGTCATAGGAGTGGCCCCAGCCATAGCGTTCGCCGAGGAACTTGAAGGCCTGGGTGATCAGGTTGGCCTGGGTCAGCGGCAGGTAGTCGCTGGCCGATTCCTGCGAGCGCGGCAGCAGGGCCGGCACCAGTGCAAGGCTGCCGTCGTCGTTGCGCACCGGCAGCTGAATCACGTGGCCACCATGTGCCTGCTGGCCGTTGACCGGGTCCATCACCGGCCAGTCGGCCAGCACCGGCACGCGTACGCCCATTTCCAGCTGCAGGTCGGAGACGCGTGGCTCTTCAGGGGTGTGTGCGGTGAAGGCCTTGCCGGCGGTGATCACCCGGTACGGGCCTGTGGCACCGTAACCGAAGACCTGTTCGGCGCTGCCGACGCCGACGAAGCGCTTCTCCATCCACGCCGCATAGCGCTCGCTGGCGACGAATACCCACTTGCCGTCGGCGCTTTCATGCAGCACCGCCACCGCGTCGCCGGGAAACAGTGCCGACTCCTGGAAGCGGTCGATATCGGTATCGCCCTGGCTGCTGAATACGCGCAGTTCGGTGGGGAAGGCGCGCAGCGCGGCGCGGTGCACGACCAGGCCGTACTGTATCGGACGGGTGGCCGGGATCGCATCCAGGCCGAGGTTGGCGGTCACCGCCTGCAGCTGGGCGGGCGTGACCTGCTTGCCGTGCACATCGTACAGGGTGCGGGTCGGGGCCTTGGAGATGTCGTTGATCTGCTCGCGGACCAATACTTGTGGCAGTAGCGCGGGCAGCTTGTGCAGGTCGATGATGGAGGCATCGAGCTGGCGCATGCGTGCGTTCTGCGCCTCGATGGCGGCGCGGTCCAGGATCACGGCGTCAGCGTTTGGCAGCCTGCTGATCCAAGGCTGCGGCGTCAACAGGGCTTCTTCCAGGCCGATGATGCCGGCGTAGGAGGGCGAAACCGCTGCCGCAGGCACCCGCGACAGCGCAAAAGCCGGCCCGGCGCACAGCGCCGTGGCAAGGATCAAAGCCCGCGCAAGCGGGGCAAGGCGTCGGCGCTGGGACAGCGGCGGCAAAGCAAGCATTGGGAAGCTCCCCTCGTTGATGCTCAGGAATATTTATTCCTTTCGCCGTCGAAAGCAAGAATAAATTATTGACCGGCTATCGGGTGCGTGTTACACAGCGTTAACCACCCTGCACGTGGAAGTGTTGCCGTGGCATCAAACGCCGATTCTGCCCGCTTTGCCCGCGTCCCGTTCGCCCGCACGGTCCTCGCCTCTGCCCTGTGCATGAGCGTGGCCTGGATCGCCTATGCCGGTGAGGCGCCATCGATGGCGCTGCCCGAGTTGACGGCACGCGTGGACCGTGGCGATTTTGCCGGCGCGCAGGCCGAGATCGACAAGGCTCTGGCAGCACCCGGCACCGATGCCGACAGACGCGCCGCCTATCTGTTCCAGCAGGAGCGCATGCGCCGCATCCGCCTGGATTTCACCCTGGACGAAGCGCAGGCCAAGGCTGCGGTGCGCAGGTCGGTGCCGGATCTTCGCGACGAGGAGTTCAAGGCCTGGGATGATGCCGGCCTGATCGAGCACCTGGATATCGACGGCCAGCGTCGCTGGTTCAAGCGCGCACCGAACAATCTGTTCCTGTTCAGTGCCGAGGCCTCCAACCGGCGGCCGCCGGACAAGCGTGTATCGCGCCCCGGCCCGTACGAGCGGCTTGGCTCGCACCATATCGAGGTGATCAGGGCGTCGGAGCAGAGCGGCCAGACCAGCATCAGCCCGCGCCGGGTGCGCATCACCCAGTCCATCAAGGTCGATGCCGATGCGGTGCCGGCTGGGAAGACGGTGCGCGCCTGGCTGCCCTATCCGCGTTCGATACCCGGCCAGCAGGACAACATCCAATGGCTGGGCAGCGCTCCGCAGGGCGCGCAGATAGCACCCGAAGACACGCTGCAGCGCACCGCCTACCTCGAGCGCAAGGCCGTCGCCGGCACGCCCACCGAGTTTTCGGTGAGTTACGAGCTCACCATCTCCGCGCGTCGTTTCATCATCGACCCGGACAAGGTGCTGCCGACGCCGCGCGACCCAGAGCTGCAGCCCTATCTGGCCGAGCGCGCACCGCATGTGGTGTTCACCCCGGCGATGCGCGAGTTTTCGCGCAAGGCGGTGGGCAATGAAACCAATCCCTACCGCGTCGCCAAGAAGTTGTTCGATGCGGTGGATGCGATTCCGTGGGGCGGCGCCCGCGAGTATTCGACGATCAGCAATATTTCCGACTACGCCCTGCATGCCGGGCATGCAGACTGTGGCCAGCAGACCTTGCTGCTGATCTCGCTGCTGCGCATGAACGGCATCCCGGCGCGCTGGCAGTCGGGCATGGTGTATTCGGACAACGAGGTCGGCTACAACAACCTGCACGATTGGGGCGCGCTCTATCTTGCGCCCTACGGCTGGGTGCCGATGGATGTAAGCACGGGTGCACTGGACAGCGACCAGCCCGAACAACGCAATTTCTATTTCGGCGGGCTGGATGCCTACCGCATCGCGTTCAACGATGACTACTCACGCGCGTTCGTGCCTGCCAAGCAGCACTTCCGCTCGGAGACCGTTGATCTGCAACGAGGTGAGGTTGAGTGGGAAGGGGGGAACCTTTACTTCAACCAGTGGCAATACGACTTCCAGTCGCAGGTTCTGGCGCCGGAGTCCAAGTAATAGAACGTCGTAACCGTTGTCTTACTTATCGATTTACATCTGCAGGAGAGAGCAGGGGATGAACAGGAAAATGTTGAAAAGGGCGGCGCTGACCGTCGCATTGGGTGCCTGTCTTGGCGTGATGGCGCCGAGCGTGATGGCGCAGAGTGCAACCGGTGCAATTGCCGGCCGCGCAAATACCGGTGACCAGATCACCATCGTCAACAAAGGGACGGGCCTGACCCGCACGGTCACGGTCGGCGCCGATGGTTCCTACCGCCTGAGCCAGTTGCCGGTCGGCGACTACAGCCTGCAGGTCAAGCGCGACGGCCAGACCGACAAAGAGCCGCTGGGCGTCAGTGTCTCGCTGGGTGGCACCACCAACGTCAATCTGGGGGGCAGCACTGCCAGTGGCGCGGTGAACCTGGATGCAGTGCAGGTGACGGGGTCGCAGGTCGTCAATCGCGTTGACGTCTATTCCACCGAGTCCTCATTCAACATCAACCGCGAAGAGCTGGCACGTATGCCGGTGGAGCAGTCGATGGATTCGGTCGCGCTGCTGGCGCCGGGTGTGGTTGGTGGCAACTCCAGCTTTGGTGGCATCAGCTTTGGCGGTTCCTCGGTGGCCGAGAATGCCATCTTCGTCAATGGCCTGAATGTCACGGACATCTATGATCGGCAAGGATACTCGGCGCCGCCCTTTGCCTTTTTCAAAGAATTCCAGGTCAAGACCGGCGGCTATTCGGTTGAGTTCGGCCGCTCCACCGGTGGTGTGATCAACGCGGTCACCCGTTCGGGCTCCAATGAATTCGAGGGTGGTATGCAGGTCACCTTCGAACCCAGCGCCTGGAAGTCGAGTGGGCGTGATCACTACCATCCGGGAAGCACTACGGACGGTCATTTCGCCAGCCGCGACAGCTCATCGTTCACCAAGACCAATGTCTGGGGCTCAGGCCCAATCATCAAGGACAAACTGTTCCTGTTCGCGATGTACGAGAACCGCGATACCAATTCGCGCTACTCAAGTGGGCAGAATGCCTACAACCGCGACAAGTCCAATGATGGCTTCTGGGGAGGCAAGCTGGATTGGAACATCACGGACAACCACACGCTGGAACTGCTTGCCTTCTCTGATGATGGCGAGACCGAGACTGCCAAGCATAAGTACAACTGGGGCTCGGGTGTCGTGGGGGATCTTACGGGTACGGGGACCGATGAAGGTGGCGGCACCAACTGGTCGGCTACTTACACCGGACACTTTGGCCAGAACTTCACCGCCAAGGCGATGATCGGCCAGAACGAACGCAACGCCAATGAGCGGTCTGGTGGAGATGACGTATGCGATTTCATCACCAGCAATACCAGCGGCAAGAATAGCTACGCGCCGTACCTAAACGCGATGCCAAACAAGACACTGGGCTGCTCGCCGAGTCGCGATGTCGTGGAGATGACTAATACCCGCGATGCCGCGCGCTTGGATTTTGAGTGGGCATTGGGCAACCATCTCATTCGATTCGGCGCCGATCGCGAGGAGCTGACCACTGAGCAGATGTCGCGTTACTCGGGCAGCGGTACCATGTATACGGCCTACGTGCCAACACCTGGCTCTGAAGTGTTCGGTGGCGCCGGTGTTTATATTCCGGCCAACGTCACTCAGATGCTGATGGCGCGACGAAATGTATCCGGCGGCAAGTTTGAGACCGTCGCCAATGCGTTCTACATCGAAGACCAGTGGAGTATTACCCCCAACCTGCTGGTTACCCTGGGCTTGCGTTCAGATAGCTTCAATAACAAGGTCGCTGATGGCAGCTCCTTCATCAAGCAGGATAACCTGATCGCCCCGCGTGGCGGCTTCTCTTGGGACATCAAGGGCGATGGCACCACAAAGCTGTTTGGTAATGTCGGGCGCTACTACCTACCGGTTTCGAACAACATCAACGTCAACTTTGCTGGTGGTCTTACTGACGAGTATCGCTACTTCGCGCTGGACGGCTGGACCGAACAGGTCAACCCGATCACCGGCACCAAATACATGGCACCGATCATTGGACAGCAGATCGGGCCAACCGACACCAGCATGAACACCGGTTCGGGTGATCTGCGTCAGAGTGTTTCCAAGGACATCGATGCGGTCTACCAAGATGAGTTCATCCTTGGCTTCCAGTCGATGATCAATCAAGCTTGGTCGTGGGGTGTCAACGCGACCTATCGCAAGATGGATCGTGCGATCGACGACATTCGTATCAACCACACGCCTTGTGGTCCAGTGGGCAAGAACTTGTGGGTGATCGGCAACGGTGGTGGTGATGTGACCATTTGGGGCGATCCGTCCATTGGCTGCGCCAAGGAAGGCTGGATCACCATCGACACCTCCAAGGATGGCTACATAAAGGGTGGCAGCGGTGAAGTGGTGGGTTACAAAAAGCCCAAGCGCCGCTACAAGGCCGTGGAATTCCAGATCGACCGTGCTTGGGATGACAAGTGGATGTTCAACGCGTCCTACCTGTGGTCCAAGAGCGAGGGCAACCTGGAAGGACCGACCAACTCTGACACCAACTTTGGTTCCACCGGTATGGTGCAGTACTACGATCACCCGGCAGTGAACGAGCGCTATGGCGTGCTGTTCAACGACTTCCGCCACCAGTTCAAATTCCGCGCCGGGTATCAGATCAACGACCAGTGGTCGGTGGGTTCGACATTGCAGGTGCAGTCCGGTGGTCCGATCACTGCCTTCGGTGTGGTCTGGCCGGATGACAGCGTGGGTGCCGGTGGGTTTGCATCTGAAGGCTCGGGAGGCGGTTCGGGCTGGTTGTGCGTAGCCAAATGCGACAAGCCGTGGAACGAGCGCGTGCTCGAGCCGACCGCGCGTGGCGCATTTGGTCGACTGCCGTGGACCTGGAACATGGGTGCCAACGTGACTTGGCGTTTGCCGGTGGAATCGGTGGATCTGACGGCACGCCTGTCGGTCTACAACGTATTCAATAACCAGACCGTGATCAACGTCCACCAGCGATATGAAGCCAATCCCGGTGTAAAGCGTGACACCTTTGCGACTGGTACGCGTTGGCAGTCGCCGCGGTACACGCAGTTGGTCGTGACCTGGAACTTCTGATGTAGCTTTTGAGAACGGCCCGCTTTGGCGGGCCGTTCGCTTTTAGGATGAGTAATCGTGGGATTGAGGATCTGGTTGTTGGCGGCAGGGCTTGGGTTGAGCGGGCCGCTGCAGGCCGCGAGCGCTGAGAAGGCGGAACTGGCGCGTTTCGATGCACTGCTCGGCCAAGCCGTGCAGCGCTACCATCTGCCTGGTATCGCAATTGGCGTGATCGAAGATGGCAAGATCGTCTATCGCGGCACCCGCGGCGAATTGGCCGTGGGCGAGGGCACAGCGGTCAATGACGACAGCCTGTTCAAGATCGCCTCCAACACCAAGGCGATGACCGCGGCGGTAATTGCGCGGTTGGTGCAGGCCGGCAAGTTGCGTTGGGATGATCCTGTCACCAAGCATCTGCCGCAGTTCCGCATGCAGGACCCGTGGGTGACGCGCAACATGCAGGTGCGCGATCTGCTGATCCACAACAGCGGCCTCGGCCTGGGCGCAGGCGATCTGATGCTGTGGCCCGAACCAAACAACTTTGATCGCAGCGACATCATTGCCGGTCTCGCGCATCTGAAGCCGACCGGCAGCTTTCGCAGCGAGTACGCCTACGACAACCTCATGTATGTGGTGGCCGGCGAAGTCGCCGCAGTTGCGGGTGGAAAACCATACTCGCAGCTGGTGCGCGAGGAGATATTCCAGCCGCTGGGCATGCAGCGTTGCCAGGTCGGCGCATGGTCACCGGCGGAGCTCGGCAATATCGCGCAGCCGCATCATCGTGACGGCAAGCGCAACATCGCCGCCGAGCGCGATCCTGCACAGGTCACCGATTTTCCGTCGATGGCTGCTGGCGGTATCCGCTGCAGCCTCAATGACATGCTTCGCTGGATGCAGGTGCTGCTGGATCCGGCGCAGGCACCGGGTTGGCTGGACGCGACCCAGCGGCGTGCGCTGTGGACGGCGCATATGCCGATGCCGATCAGCCAGCGCCTGCGCGACTGGGACAACACGCACTTCTACGCCTATGGCTATGGCTGGCGTCTGTCGGATATGGACGGGCAGTGGAAGGTCGCGCATACCGGCACCTTGTCCGGCATGTATTCCTCGCTGGCCTTGCTGCCGGACCGCAAGACCGGCGTGGTGATCCTGATCAACGGTGAGGGCGAGGACGCACGCACGGCGCTGATGCAGGCCATGCTCAAGCATTACACCGCACCGGCGGCGAACAATGACGTGCTGCATTACGCCAGGTTGATTGACGCCGCTGCCGCGCAGCGCCGTTCGGCAGGGCACGTGCGCCCTGCATTGCCGAAGGCACGTGCGGCCACGCCGGCGGAGTTCGGCAGCAAGGCTGGCGTCTGGCAGGACCCGTGGTTCGGTGAGGTGTCTTTGTGCCCGCGTGATGGCAAGCTGCAGTTCGCCTCGGTCAAGTCACCGCGCATGACCGGACAGGTGATGCGTGCCGGTGAACGCTGGTATGTGGCCTGGCAAGGATTGGGCGAAGATGCCGATGCCTGGCTGGAATTCTCCGGCGACGCCCAACATCCGCAGCTGCATCTACGTGCCATCGACCCGGATATCGACTTCAGCTATGACTACCCCGATCTGGAATTCCAACGTCGTGGCGATTGCCACTAAATCACTGCCCTTGTTGCTGGCACTGTTGCCGTTCACCGCGCCTGCCCAGCAGGTGCAGGTATCGGCGGCAAAGACGCCCGCACAGGCCGGTATCGTCGATGTCACCACGCTGGCCCCGGACATCGCCCTGGACATCCGCTACGCCGGCACCGACAACTTCACCGGTCGTGTCGTTCCCGGCTATGAAGCGCCGCGTTGCTATCTGCTGCAGCCGGCGGCGCAGGCCTTGGCGCGAGTGCAGCGCGGGCTGCGCGCGCGGGGCTATCGACTGCAGGTGTTTGACTGCTACCGGCCGGTGCATTCGGTGACCTCGTTCGTCACCTGGGTACACGATGCCAAGGATCAGATCGCCAAAGAGCGCTATTACCCCAACATCGACAAGAGTCGCCTGCTCGACGGCTATATCGCCGAGACCTCCGGCCATAGCCGGGCGGCGACGGTGGACCTGGGCGTTCTGGATTGCCGCAGCATGCCGTGCACTGCCTTGGACATGGGCACGGGTTTCGATCGCTTCGATGTGCTGGCGCATACCGCCAATCCTGATATCAGCGCGACGCAGAAGCAGAACCGGCAACTGCTGCTGGATGCGATGCTGGCGCAGGGCTTTGCCAACTATCCAATGGAATGGTGGCATTACACCTTCAAGCCTGAGCCCACCCCGACCACGGCCTACGACTTCCCGGTACGTTGAGCGGGGCAGGGGCGGTTAGACTGCGGTTCCCTGGATGGACCGCGCTGCGCCCATGAATCTGGTTCTGCATTACGGCCTGCTGGGCTCGCTGGAAGCTGGCTTGATCGCCTTGGCGATTGGTTTTGTGGTGTTCGCGCTGTGGTGGCAGGTGTGCCGCCGTGCAGGGCTGAGGCACGGACATGCCATCGCTTATTCCGCGCTGATAGCGGCGGCCATTGCTGCGGGCGTGGATGGCTGGAAGCTTTTTTCGCTGGGCATGGTCAACCTGCAGTCGCCGCTGTACGCAAAGTTGGCGCTGGCTTCGATCCATGATCCGGACCAGTTGGGCACGCGCGTGCTGTTTGAGTTGATCGGTGTAGCCGTTGGCGTCGGCCTGGGTTGGTTGTTGTTCAGTTCGCGGCAACCGCTGGCTGACACCACGCATGATGCTTGAGGCACCGGTATTGCATCGATAAGCACGATGCTTGGAACGCTCTAATCATCGGCTTACTTTCACTTCATGCATGGCTAACAGGGGTGGTAGCCGCTGATCCGGTGCAGGTGGTTAACAGGATGTTCGCGGCGGTTTTGAGGAGTGCAAACGATTCAGTCGCAGCTTGTCAGGGTTGGGGTGTGCGGAATTTCCGCGCTTTAGCCAACACACGAGGAAGACCTGATGACCGTACGTAATCGCACTCCACTGTTCGCCCTGGTTGCCATCGTAGGTTCCGTGCTCGCTTTGCCGGCCATGGCGCAGGATGCACAGGATCAGGCCGCCGCCGCGCAGGCACAGGCTGCGCAGGCGCAGGATTCGGCAGAACAGGCGCAGAACGCTGCTGCCAGCGCATCAAGCAGCGCCGCCAAGGCCTCGGCCGCCGCCGGTGGTGGCCAGAGCTGGGCAGATGTGGATGCCGATGGTGATGGCACCATCAGCAAGACCGAGTCGCAGGCCAATGCTGGTTTGGCGCAGGTATTTGATGAGGCGGATGGCAACAAGGATGGCAAGCTGACCGCGGATGAGTACCGGGTTTATGCGGCTGCGCATAAGAAGTAACTGGTAGCCGGGTAGGGCCCGGAGAGCACCCCTCCCCAACCCTCCCCTGCGCTATGCGCAAGGGAGGGGGTAGAAGCGGCATTGCGCGGTGAACCAGCAGTTTGCGCGATCCGCTCCCTCCCTTGCACGCAGTGCAGGGGAGGGCCGGGGAGGGGTGCTCTTGACTGTTGCACTTTGCTTGAGCTGCCAATCCAGCCAGCCAAACCCTGCCTTCCAGCCGCAATCCCCTATTCACTTCAGGGCAGATTGCTATCCTGTGCAGCATGAACATGCAGACTTCCCCCTCCGCCATCGGCCTGGTCGGCTTCGATGGCGATGACACGCTCTGGAAGAGCGAAGACTATTACCAGAAGGCCGAGCACGAATTTGGCCTGATCCTCAGCAACTACATCGACCTGCATGACGCCGGCACCGCCCAGCATCTGCTCAAGGTGCAGCGGCGCAATCTGGCCGTATTCGGCTACGGCGCCAAGGGCATGACCCTGTCGATGCTGGAAGCTGCCATCGAGCTCACCGACGAGAAGATCTCCGCGCACGACCTGCGCCAGATCGTCGAGATCGGCCGCCGCACGCTTGAGCATCCGGTCGATGTCATCGATGGCGTCCGTGAAGCCGTGGCGGCCATCGCTGCCGAATACCCGGTGGTGCTGATCACCAAGGGCGACCTGTTCCATCAGGAGCAGAAGATCGAGCGTTCCGGCCTGCTGGATCTGTTCCCGCGCATCGAGATCATCTCGGAGAAGGACCAGTCCACCTACGCCAAGGTATTGGCCGAGTTCAACATGCCGGCCGAGCGCTTCGTGATGATCGGCAACTCGCTGCGCTCGGATATCGAACCGGTGCTGGGTCTGGGCGGCTGGGGCATCCACACCCCGTACGCGATGACCTGGGCGCATGAGGCCGAACACGGCGTCTCCGCGGAAGAGCCGCGCCTGCACCACGCCGACACCGCTCACCAGTGGCCGGAAGCGGTGCGTGCCGTTGCCGCGCAGGCTGCAGCGGCACAAGGCAACTGAGGTGAGCGCGGCAGGCGTCCGGCAATCTCCACGTGGCACAGGCTTGCTGCTGCGGCTTGGATTGCTGGCAGCTGCCGTGCTGCCCCTGCCGTTGCTGGCGCAACAGCCGGCAACGGCAGCGGTGGCCGAGGTCTACGCGCCGGCCACCGGTGATGCCTGGGTGGACAAGCAGCTGGCCGATATCAACGCCTATGCCGCGCGCTACCCGGAAGCCTTCGTCGATGAGCTGGCGCGTTATGCCAGTGCGCGCCCGGGCTATGTGCAGGCCTTGCTGCAGGACCATGGCTGGAAACCCGGCGATGTCTATCTGGCCTGCTTCTGGGGCAAGCTCAACGGCAGCAACTGCCGTACCGCGGTGAAGGCCCGCGCACAACAGCCCGAGGCCAGCTGGAAAGAGGTGTTGGCTGGCCTGCAGCCGGCCCCGGACAACCTGCGCTGGCGGGCCCTGCGCCACGCCATCGTCGCCAGTTTCGACCACTGGGACCGGCCGATAACGCTGGACCCGCTGCTGCAGCGCCAGCTCGGCGACCGCGCCCAGCGCGAGGCGGCAGCGCGCAAGAGTGACGCGGAGTAAACCGCGGCGGTATTTGCTGCCCTGCAGATAGGCGCAGGGGGCGATTCCGGGCGAAAATGGCGTTCCTTCGATTTCGCGTCAAAGCGCTTTGTCATGACCGCCGACCGTTTCGTTTCGCCCGATCACATCCGCAGCCTGTTCTCGCAGGCGATGTCGCATATGTACCGCACCGAAGTGCCGTTGTACGGCACGCTGGTGGAACTGGTTGGCGCGATCAACGCCGACGTCCTGGCCGCGCAGCCGGAGCTGGCCGCGCAGATGCAGCGCAGTGGCGAACGCGAGCGCCTGGACGTCGAGCGCCATGGCGCAATCCGCGTCGGCACCGCGCAGGAGCTGGCCACGCTGGGCCGCCTGTTCGCGGTGATGGGCATGCAGCCGGTGGGTTATTACGATCTGTCGGTGGCCGGCGTACCGGTGCACTCCACTGCCTTCCGGCCGGTGGATGGCGAGTCCTTGAACCGCAACCCGTTCCGCGTGTTCACCTCGCTGCTGCGGCTGGAGTTGATCGAGGACGCCGCGCTGCGCGAGCAGGCCGCCGAGATCCTGGCCCGCCGCAACATCTTCACCGCTGGCGCGCTGCAGCTGATCGAGCAGTGCGAGCGCGATGGCGGCCTGAGCGAAGACGATGCCTGGCGCTTCGTTGTCGAGTCGCTGGAAACCTTCCGCTGGCACAACGAAGCCACCGTGTCGCTGGAGACCTATCACGCCCTGCACGGCGCGCATCGTCTGGTTGCCGACGTGGTCAGTTTCCGTGGCCCGCATATCAACCACCTCACCCCGCGCACGCTGGACATCGATGCCGCACAGGTGGCGATGCAGTCGCGTGGTCTGGCGGCAAAGGCCGTGATCGAAGGCCCACCGCGCCGCGACTGCGCCATCCTGCTGCGTCAGACCAGCTTCAAGGCGCTGGAGGAACTGGTGCATTTCCCCTCTGGCGCGGACAACGACGCCGGTACGCATACCGCGCGTTTCGGCGAGATAGAACAGCGCGGTCTCGCGCTGACGCCGAAGGGCCGTGACTTGTATGACGCTTTGCTCGCGCAGGCGCGCGGCGGCGAAGGCAGTGCCGGTGGTGACTACATGCAGCGCCTGCAGAGCGCATTCGCCGCGTTCCCGGATGACCATGCAACGCTGCGCGGCGAAGGCCTGGGCTATTACCGCTACAGCCTGACCGATGCGGGCCTTGCCGCTGATGCGGAAACCCGTGCCTTGCCAGCGGAAGTATTGATCGAGCGCGGCTTGGCGAGCGCTGATCCGATCATCTATGAGGATTTCCTGCCGGTGAGCGCGGCGGGTATTTTCCAGTCCAACCTTGGTGGCGGTGAGCAGCGTGCGTATGCAGCGCGTGCCAACCGCGATGCCTTCGAGCAGGCACTGGGCGCAACGGTCAGCGACGAGTTCGCGATCTACGAGCGCCTGCAGGCCGAGTCGCTGGCGGCCCTTAGCGCCTGACGATCAGCTCCCTCCCTTTGCCATAGGCAAGGGGAGGGTTGGGGAGGGGTGCTTTTGCCGTCTGTAGTGGGGGGGGGGGGGGGGCCGGGGGGGGGGGGGGGGGGGGGCCGGGGCGCCGCCGGGGGGGGGGGGGGCCACCCCCGCCCCCCCCGCCCCCGCGGCCGCCGGGGCGGCG
>NZ_JBRREG010000062.1:0-29013 GCF_056760155.1 Stenotrophomonas sp. STEN022 | reverse complement strand
GTCACTGCGGTTCCAGGTCGCAGTTTCGTCGAACTCTGAGAAATCTTCAGCTTCGCGGCTCACGCCGCTCCCACAAAAGCCCGGCCGCTCAATCCTACGCCTCCGGCAATACCTTGCCCGGATTGAGGATGCCGTCCGGATCCAGCGCCAGCTTTATCGCGCGCATCGTCGCCAAGGTTCCTGCCGAAAACGCCTGCGCCATGAAATCGCGCTTGGCCAGGCCAATGCCATGCTCACCCGACAAGGTGCCGCCCAGCTGCAGCGCCAATGCAAATACCTTGGGCAGGGCCGCATGCGCGCGCACGTTCTCGTCTGCATCATCCGGGTGATAGAGGATGTTGACGTGCAGGTTGCCGTTGCCGGCATGGCCGAAGGTCACGATCGGCAACCGCGCCTGCGCCGATAGCTGTTGCACGCCTTCCACCAGCGCCGGGATCTGCGATACCGGCACCACTACGTCTTCATTGATCTTGCCTGGTGCGATGGTTTTCAGTGCTGGCGACAACGCGCGGCGTGCCGCCCACAGCTTGTCGCGCGCACTGCCATCGGTGGCCACATCCAGCGCCAGCATGCCGTCGCCTTCAGCCGCCTCGGCCAAGGCATTCAACAGGTAGGGCAGGGTGTCTTCATCACCGTCTGCATCGATCAGCAACATCGCGCCGGCTTCGGGCACCTGCGCACCGTTGTGACGCAGCAGCTGCAGGCTGCGGGCGTCCATGAATTCCAGCGTGGTCGGCGTTACCGGTTGTGCCATCACCCGCGATACGGCAGCGGCAGCCGCTTCGGCATCGCGGTACAGCACGCGCAGGCCAGCCTGGCTGCGCGGGCGCGGGGTCAGCTTGAGTGTTGCCTCGACGATCAGCGCCAGTGTGCCTTCGCTGCCAACCAGCAGATGGGTGAGGTCGTAGCCGGTGGAATCCTTGGTGTAAGGGCCACCGCACTGGATCAACTCACCGGTGCCGGTGATCGCGACCAGGCCAAGTACGTTGTCGCGGCTGGTGCCGTACTTCACCGCGCGCGGGCCGCCAGCATTGCAGGCCAGGTTGCCGCCGATGCTGCAGATATCCGCACTGGAAGGATCCGGCGGCCAGAACAGGCCGTGCGGCATCAGTGCCTGTTGCAGATCGCCGTTGAGTACGCCGGGTTCGACCACCGCGCAGCGATCGCCGGGTTGTATCGCAACGATGCGGTTCATGCGCGCGAACGACAGCACAATGCCGCCAGCCGTGGGTACCGCAGCGCCGGTGGTGCCGGTGCCTGTGCCGCGACCGACCAGGGGCACGCCGTGTTCACGGCAGGCGCGGACGATGGCTTGAACCTGTTCGCGTGTGCTTGGCAGGGCCACACCTTGTGGCAAGGCGTGTCGCCAGGAGTTGTCCTGCGCATGGGCTGCGAGTGAGCTGGCGTCGGTGCGCCAGCCGTCGCCCAGCAGTTGTGAGAGGGTGTGCTTGAAAGCGTCGGAAAGAGGTGTGTTCACCGGCCCATTCTAGGCCGTGTCATCCGCTGCTGCCGGTCTTGATGTTCTGCGCTGGCCGCGTGCGTACATGTTCGGGCAGCAGGGCCAGTACCTGCTCCAGGATCTCCGGCAACGACTCTTCCGAATAGCCGCGATGGACGGCGCTGATGCGGCCATCCTGGTCCAGCACGAACATCAGGGGGATGGCCTTCACCCCATAGGCCTCGGCAGCCTTGCCCTTGCTGTCGAGTACGTATTCCAGGTCGAGCTTCCGGTTGCGGCGGGCAAAGTCCACCACCTGCGCGCGCGGTTCGTCCCAGTTCACCGCGATGACCTCCAGCGCGTCCTTGCCAACCACGCTCTGCAGGTGGGCCAGCACGGGTAGTTCGCGCATGCAGGGGCCACACCAGCTCGCCCAGAAGGTCATGATGACCACCTTGCCGCGACGTTGTTGCAGGTCGACCAGTTCGCCCGGCAGGTTCTTTCCGAGTGCGATCGAAGGCGGGAACTCGCCGGCGGCAGGGATGGCAGCGGCGAAGGAAGGGATGGACAGCAGCAACAGGCAGCAGGACAGCAGCAGTCTTGAAGACTGCAGCAGGCGGTGGCGCATGGTTTCCCCCGGGTGGCTCAGTCGTCGGCGCGGTGGCGCCAACCCTGCGGCGATTGAACCATCTTCCAGCCGATCACGGCCACCAGCAAAGGCAGCCATATCCAACGCAGTTCGGACAGTACGGTCTGCAGGCCGCGCGCGCTGAAGAAGTTGTTGGCGAAGGGGGATACGCGGATGGGCCGCCACGGTGCGAACAGACGCTGATCGCTCCATGGCCACCACAGCGCGACGCCGAGGCCGCCGGAGGTCAGGGCGTCCAGCAAAGGGTGCGACAGCGCGCAGATGAAGACGAATGCAAACGCCTGCAGGCGGCTCGCACGCAGTGCCTTGGCAAAGGCGATTGCCAGGGCTGCCAGCAGCGTGGCGAACAGCAATGAGTGGCTGGCACCGCGATGGCCAAAACTATCGGCGTAGGGGATATGCAGGGCGAAGGCCAGTACGTCCGCATCGGGCAGCATTGCCGCAGCAACGCCCGCACCCAGCAGACGCGCGGAAACGCGTCCGCGCTCGCTGGCGCACCACAGTGCGAGTGGGATCGCGGCATGGGTGAATATGCTTGGCATCAGCAGTCGTCGGCGCGGAACGCGTCGCGTATCCAGGTCAGGCGTGGCGGTTCGCCGCTGGCTTCGACCACATCGAAGCGGCAGGGGTGGTTGGCCAGCGTGGGGTGTTGGCTCAGGTAGAGCTGGGCGGCGCGGACCAGCTTGCGGCGCTTGTTGATATCGATGGAGGCAGCGCCGCCGCCAAATTGGGCCGAGCGGCGGTAACGCACTTCGACAAAGACCAGGCTGGCTGCATCGCGGTCGTACATCACCAGGTCCAGCTCACCACCGCGAAAGCGCACGTTGCTGGCCCGCCACTGCAGCCCGGCCTTTTCAAGCAGGACACGGGCAGCGGCTTCCACCGCTGCACCGCGTTCGTTCTTCTCAGCGACCATCACCGATGGCGACCGGGCGGCCAGTACTGAAGGTGGACCAGGCCGGCGTGCGCAGCACATTGCCGAAACCGTCCAGGTGCAGGGTGCCGGTGGCACCGCTGAGGCCGCCGCTGGTGCTGTTGGCCAGCTTCTCCATGTAAGCGGTGATTTTCCAGGCGTCATAGCCGAAGGCAAACAGGCGGCCGGCGCCGCCGCGTGCGGTCGGCAACGTGGTGGCAACTGCTGCCGCGGCTGGCAGGCCGGCAACACCACGGCTGCTCCAGGCATCGGTCGGGAAGGCGATGCCATCCAGGGCGACATCGTCTTCGGCCTTGCCGGTGCCTGCGGTCAACTGCGAGGTGCCGACACGGCTGACGCCGCCCAAGCCGGCCAAGGCCAGCTGCGGCGCCAGTACGCGCGCCTGGTTGCCCTTGACCGCGAGCAGGATCGCGTCGATTCCGGTTGCCTGACGCAGCTGCGCGGTGATATCTGCAGGAACTTCGCCGACATTGATGGTCGCTGCGATCTTGCCGCCGCGTTCGCTGAAGCGTTCCTTGAAGGCACCGCTGGAACGACGGCCGGCGTCGTCGCTGCTGGCGATCACCAGTACGTTGCGGCGCTCGCGACCGAGCAGGTACTCGGCGGCCATCAGGCCGTCGTCTTCCGGTGCCAGCGAGAAAGCCGCGCTGCCCGGCGGCGGTGCGTCCTTGCCGCGATTCAGGGCAAGCAGCGGTACCGGCAGTTCGCTGCGGTGGAACAGCGCGTCGACTTCGTCGCGGCCGAGCGGGCCGACAATGAAGTCGACGCCGTTGCCGACCGCCTTGTCGTAGGCCGCGCCGGCACCGCTGGCGGTGCCCTTGGTGTCAATGAAGTCGATGGCCGGGCGGCGACGGCTTTCGCCGTAGTAGCCGGCCAGCAGGCCATCACGAACCGAGGCACCGGCGGCTGCGAGGTTGCCGCTGAGCGGCAACAGCACTGCCATCTTCACTGGTGGGCGGTAGCCGTCGGCATCGGCGGCAGGACGCTTGCTGGTATCCAGCTGTGAGGTGGTATCGCGGTCGAATGGACGCGGCAGCGGCAGGCCGCGGCCGATCAGAGCGCGGCCTGCGTGGTTGTAGAGCGGATCACCGACCGGCAGCGCGGCGGCACGGCTGCTGAGGGTGGTGTCGTTCAGGCCGGCCAACAGGCGGGTGATGGCGCGTTGGTTGTCATTGCGTGCCGTGCCGCTGAGCAGGGCGCCGGCGCGGGCGCGCTCGGCGGCTGCTGCAAAGGCGTCGCCGGTGGCTTCCAGCGCCTGCGCGCGGGCCAGGTACCAGCGTGCCTGCAATGGCGCTGGCAGCGCCGCCGGATTTTCGGTCAATACCTGCAGCACGGTCGCCGGCTGCTTGTCGCCCAACGCCAATTCGGCCTGCAGCAGGTTGAAGCGCTGGCGGGTGGCGCCGGACAGCTGGCGTGGTTGCACCTGTGCCATCAGCATGCGCGCACGCGCGCTGTCACCGGCTTCCTGCCAGGCAAAGGCGGCATCGGCCAGCAAGGGGCTCTTGGCGGCGCCGCGTACCAGTGCGGCCTGGGCTTCCAGCTGCTGTGCCGCGTCGCGCGGTTTGCCTTGTTCAAGCAGGGCGATAGCGGCCTGCTGGGCGGGGGAGCTGGTCGGCGCTACGCTGGTGGTGGCGCAGCCGACGAACAGCAGCATCGACAATGACAGGGCGGAAATCCGTGCGGCTGGCTTGTTCATTTGAGGTCCGTTCGACAGGGCGCGGCAGTGCCGGGCGGGGGAAACGGTACGATTCTACCCTTGGCCCACGGAAATACCGATGATGAGTACTGCTGCTGCCACCTTGTATGTCGTTGCCACGCCGATCGGCAACCTTGGCGATCTGAGCCCGCGTGCACAGGAGGTGCTGCGTTCGGTGGCCGCCATCTGCGCGGAAGACACCCGTCATACCGGTCAGCTGCTATCGCATTTTGGCATCAGCAAACCCTTGGTGGCGCTGCACGACCACAACGAAGAGGCGATGGCCGAGCGCGTTGTGGCGCGGTTGCTGGGCGGTGAGTCGCTGGCGGTGGTCAGCGATGCGGGTACGCCGCTGGTCAGCGACCCTGGCTTCCGTCTGGTGCGCGCGGCGCGAGCAGCCGGGGTCAAGGTCAGTCCAGTCCCAGGCGCCTGCGCGGCAATTGCCGCCTTGAGTGTGGCCGGATTGCCCAGTGATCGCTTTGTATTCGAAGGCTTCCTGCCGGCCAAGGGCGCAGCCCGGCGCGAGCGCCTGAACAAGCTGGCGGCCGAGACCGGCACTTTGGTGTTCTATGAATCCTCGCACCGCATCGCCGAATCGCTGGCTGATATGGCGGCGGCCTTTGGTGGTGAACGTCCGGCGGTGGTGGCGCGCGAATTGACCAAGCTGTTCGAAACCGTGCTCGATGGCAGCCTGGAGCAACTGCTGGCCAAGGTGCTGGCCGACGACAACCAGCGCAAGGGCGAGTTCGTGGTGATGGTGCAGGGCGCCGGCGACGATGAAGAAGCCAAGATCGCCGAAGGCCGACGTCTGTACGCCAAATTGAACGAGCACCTGCCGCCTTCCACTGCTGCCAAGCTGGCGGCCGAACTGAGCGGCGCGTCGCGCAAGGCTTTGTATGGACAGGGCAGCAACGACTGAGGCGATGTGGGCGGCGGCCGATGCTGCCAGCCTGCGCCAGCAACTGGACCTGCGCGAGCACCCGCTGGCGGGTGGCACTGGCGGCGAGATCAAGACCCAGCGCGAGCGCTGGATGATGGTGCGCTGGTTGACCGCCTGGGCGTCGGAGCTGGTTTATCCGCTGCGGGTGAGCAAGCGCGAGAGCCCGGACTTCATGCTGGATGCCGGCGATACGCGGATCGGCGTGGAATGCATGGAAGTGGTGCCTGAGGCCTTCAAACAGGTGCAGGCCAAGTTGAACGGCATCAACTCCGGCTGGGTGCGGCCGGTGCCGCAGCATCGCACCGAGGAGGCGCGGGCCGAATGGGATAGCCCATTGTTGCGGCAGTTGTTGGCCGATACCTATGAAGGCAGTCCGTGGGCAGGCGATGAGCCTGAGCGCTGGTGGGTGGAGGTGATGCGCTGGGCGGTGGAGAAGAAACGTCAGGTCCTGCACAAGCCGGGCTATGCCCGGCAATCGCGCAATGTGTTGTTGCTGTACGACAACTGGCCGTTGCCGGCAGTGGCTTTCGTCGAAGATGCCGATCCTGCAGTGCTGCGTAGCTGGGCGCTGGCGGCGCTGGATGAACTGTCACGGCAGTTGCTGGGTAGTGGTGCGCACGCGGACTTCCAGCAGATCGACATCCTGCATGAAGGCTGGTTGCTGTCATTCACGCATGACGGCGTGCGACCGCTGCGTTACCGGATGCTTGCAGCTGAATGAAATGATCGGCCGGTGTGGTGCTGGACGTGCGACAATACGCGCGGCGGAGTCGGCCAGACAGTCGCGTCATTCCTTCGGGAATGCCGAGGAAAGTCCGGGCTCCACAGGGCAAGGTGCCAGGTAACGCCTGGGCGGCGCGAGCCGACGGAAAGTGCAACAGAAAGATACCGCCGAACGGCCTTCGGGTGCGTGGTAAGGGTGAAATGGTGCGGTAAGAGCGCACCGCGAGTCTGGTAACAGACCGGTACGGCAAACCCCACCTGGAGCAAGACCAAATAGGGACCTAATGGCGTGGCCCGCGTCGGGTCCGGGTAGGTTGCTTGAGCGTTACGGTGACGTAGCGCCTAGAGGAATGACTGTCCACGACAAAACCCGGCTTATCGGCCGACTCCGCCGCTTTTTCTGCCCGCTGGGCAGAAAAAGCCCCAAAGTTTTGCAAGGCAAAATTTTGGGCCCCTGGCCTTTAGCCTTCCAATTCCCTGCGCCTGTCGGCGCGCCCCCTTTACTAAAGGGGGCTGTTGCTCTTCGGATTTTTTGCTTGGCTCGCTGCGCATCGTGGAGGGGAGGGTGCGGCTGTGGCTTTTGCTGCGCGCTGGCTCGGCTTTTGCTGTGGCTGTGGCTGCTGCTTCGGCTTCGGCTTCGGCTTTGGTTCCTGCTTCTGCCTAGCTGTCCTCTTTCCCTTCTCCCGCCTGCGGGGGAAGGTGCCCGGAGGGCGGATGGGGGGCTTTTGATCTTGCGTTGGATTTGACCCACAGCCAAAGCAAGATCAAAAACACCCCTCCCCAGCCCTCCCCTTCGCCTGCGGCGAATGGGAGGGAACTAGGAGCCAAAGCCTTCTTTCCCAATCTCCATGCGCACCTCCCCCAGATACACGCCATCCGGGCCAAACCGGCGTTCGTGGATGAAGCCACCACCATCCTGGCCGATCGCCACGATTGTGCTGGCGCGGGTGCCGTAGTCGGTCCCGCGAATGAAAGCGCTGGAGAGCTGTCGCTCCCATTCCCGCGAAATTCCGGTGGCGGGCAGCGCCGCGTCCGCTGCCTGCTGCTCATTGGCCAGCGCCGCCCAGAGCGGCTCCAGACCGTCACTACCGGCGGCCAACCAATCCTCAAGCACGCCCATCAGGCGGCGGGTCTTGGGCCAGGGGGCATCCAGTGCGCCGTTGGACATGCCGTGCACGCCGGGCGCCAGATCCTGTCGGACCTGCGGGTGGTTGCCCAGATAGCTGCAGCTCTCGGCGTCGGCAACCAATAGATTGAACGGTGCGAACGCCGGCGCCCGGCTGGCCAGAGTGTCGGCATAGTCCGTGGCCGGCTGTCCGCCGGCCAGGTAGCTGGCGATCAGTTCACCGCGCGAAGGCCCGCCGATGGCTGCGCTCGGGTCACGCACATTGGTGACCACGGCGGCTTGGCCGTACACATTCACGCCCATCCAGCTGCCGCCGGAGCGCAGATCGCGGCCGGCGATCACGTTGTCGTAGGGCGATGACCAGCGCTGCAGTGGCGCGGTGGGGCGGGCGTGGAACTCGTCACGGTTGCCGGCCATGAGCAGGCGCCAGTGCGGGTGGGTTTTCCAGGCGAGAGCGACAAGGCACATGCACGGAGTGTGCCGTTTTGCGCGGGTGTCAGCCAAGTGCGGCTGAATGGCGGCTGGGCTGCGGCCCCGTTTTCACGCTGCCTCTACACCACTGAATTTCATACAAATCTCAAAATTTGAAGTAAACCAGTAACTTGTGGATAAACCTTGAACAACTCTCTAAACATTGGTGCAAACCATTGATGCGGCACGTGATTTTGTGCGCGAAAAGTTGTTGACAACCCTAGGGCCGCTGCTAAGGTGGGCATCAGAGGGGAAACCGGGTTTTTTGTGGTTTTTCGTGGTTCAATAACTTCCCAAGCAAAACCAACGAACGGGTGCCACAGGCGTGTTCCAGGGTGAGACTGCCATCACGGTTGACGACAAGGGACGCATGGCGGTGCCAACCGCCTATCGCGACCTGGTTGCGCGTGCCAGCGGTAATCGCCTTGTGCTGACCTACAACCCCTTCGAAGCCGGTTGCTTGTGGTTGTACTCAGAGCAGGAGTGGGAGCGGGTGCGGGACGACGTAATGGCAAAGCCCAATACCCAGCGTGTAGTGCGCACCCTGCAGCAGAAACTTGTCGGCTCGGCCGCCCATCTGGAACTGGATGGCAATGGCCGTATCAGCCTGCCGTCCAGTCACCGCAGTGCGGTGGGCATCGAGAAGAAAGCAGTGCTGATGGGCATGGGTGACAAGTTCGAATTGTGGAGCGAGCAAGCGCATCGCGCACTGATCCAGCAGACGTTGTCTGACGAGGATCTGGGCGATGGGCTTCTCGATCTCAAGTTGTGAGCCGGGGTGCCCGGGTGCGCGGTGAAGCGCAGGCCGGTCACCCTCCGGTGTCGCAGCCGCCGGCGGCTCACCTGCCGGTGCTGTACACCCAGGTCCTTGAGGGCCTGAGGGTGATCGAAAACGGTACTTATCTGGATGGCACGTTCGGTCGCGGCGGTCACGCTGGTGGCGTGCTGCGCCAGCTTGGCGCGGACGGGCGCCTGCTGGTCATGGACAAGGACCCCGAGGCCATTGCCGTGGCCGAGCGCGACTTCGCGCCGGACGGCCGTGTCTCGATCTATCGCGGCAGCTTTGCCGATCTGCTGGACTGGAGCGAAACCGCTGCCGGTCTGGATGGCGTTCTGTTCGATCTCGGTGTGTCCTCGCCGCAGCTGGACGTGGCCGAGCGTGGTTTCAGCTTCGGCAAGGACGGTCCGCTGGACATGCGCATGGACCCGGACTCGGGTGAGAGCGCTGCAGATTGGTTGAACCGCGCCGAAGACCGCGAAATCGCCGACGTGCTGTTCACCTATGGCGATGAACGCCAGAGCCGCCGCATCGCCCGCGCCATCGTTGCCCGGCGCGAGAAGCAGCCGTTCACGCGTACCGCTGAGCTGGCCGAGCTGATCGCCTCGGTGATGCCGCGTGGCAAGGACAAGATCCATCCGGCCACCCGCAGCTTCCAGGCCATCCGCATCCACATCAACCGCGAACTGGCCGACCTTGAAGCCGGTCTGGACGCGGCGATGGCGCGGCTCAAGCCCGGTGGCCGCCTGGCGGTGATCAGCTTCCACTCACTGGAAGACCGCATCGTCAAGCAGTTCATGAACCGCCATGCCAAGGCGCCGCCGACCAATCGTCGGCTGCCGGAACTGCAGGCCTTCGTGCCGACGCTGGAACTGATCGGTGGCGCCATCAAGGCCGATGACGACGAGCTGGCGATGAACCCGCGCTCGCGCAGCGCGGTGCTGCGTGTGGCCCAGAAGTGCGAGGTGGCCGGATGAGCCGCCTGCTGTTGATCGTCCTGCTGGCGTGCACGATTGCCTCGGCAATCGGCGTGGTGTTCATGCGCCATCGCCACCGCCAGCTGTTCGTGGAGCTGTCCAAGCTGGAGCATGCCCGCGACGAGATCAACATCGAGTTCGGCCGCCTGCAGCTGGAACAGGCAACCCTGGCCCAGGCCACGCGCGTGGACCAGGAAGCCCGTGGTCGCCTCGGCATGAAGTTCCCCGAGGCCGCTGACATCGTGGTGATCCGGCCATGAACAAGCCCAGCCGCAACCGTACCCGCACGCAGTTCAACCTGCGCAACCGCATGCTGATGGTTGGCGTGGGGCTGGGTCTGTGTGCGGTGACGCTGGTCGGCCGTGCCGCGTATGTGCAGCTGATCAACAACGATTTCTACCAGCGCGAAGGCGAAGCCCGCTTCCTGCGCGATGTGCCGATCCCGACCTCGCGCGGCATGATCACCGATCGCAATGGCGAGCCGGTGGCGGTGTCCACGCCGGTGGCCTCGATCTGGGTCAATCCGCAGGAGCTGCTGCGCACGCCCGAGCGTATTCCCGAGCTGGCGCGCGCGCTGTCGCTGCCGGTGGATGAACTGACCACCAAGCTGACCCAGAAGGCCGACAAGGAATTCATGTACCTGCGCCGCCGGATCAATCCGGATGTGGCCGAGCAGGTGGTCGCGCTGAAGATTCCGGGTGTGTTCTCGCAGCGCGAGTTCCGTCGCTACTACCCGCAGGGTGAGGCGATGGCACACGTGCTCGGCTTCACCAACATCGATGATCTCGGCCAGGAAGGCCTGGAGCTTGCCTTCGACGAATGGCTGCGCGGCAAGCCGGGCGCCAAGCGGGTCATCCGCGACCGCAAGGGCGCGATCGTCGAGAGCATCGATCTGGTGCGTCCTGCCGAGCCTGGCAAGGACCTGACCCTGAGCATCGACCGCCGCATCCAGTTCCTGGCGATGCGCGAGCTGCGCAATGCGGTCACCACCAACAAGGCTGCTGGTGGTTCCATCGTGATCATGGACGTGGCCACCGGCGAAGTGATGGCCATGGCCAACCTGCCGACCTACAACCCGAATTCGGTCAGTGGTGCGACCCCGGACACGCGCCGCAACCGCGCGGTTACCGATCTGGTCGAGCCCGGCTCGACGATGAAGCCGCTGACCATTGCCACCGCGTTGCAGAACCACGTGGTGACGCCGGACACGATCATCGACACCAATCCGGGTTACATGTCGCTGGGCCGTTACACCATCCGTGACGTGCCGCGTAACAATGGCGTGCTCAATGTCACCGGCGTGATCACCCGCAGCTCGAACATCGGTGCGGCCAAGATCGTGGCGCGCATCCCGGACCAGACCTTCTACGACTCGGTGCGTGGCTTCGGCTACGGCGTTGCCCCGAACAGTGGCTTCCCCGGCGAATCGTCGGGTGTGGTCGCGCGCCCGGGCAGCCCGAGCTGGTATGGCACCACCAAGACCACCATGTCCTACGGCTACGGCCTGTCGGTGACGCCGCTGCAGATCGCGCAGGCGTACTCGGCGCTGGCCAATGGTGGGCAGGTAATCCAGCCGACCTTCATCAAGGGCCAGCGCAACGAAGCACGCCAGGTCATCGACCCGGAAGTGGCACGCGAAGTCGTGCGGATGATGGAAACCGTGGTCACCAATGGCGGCGCCAAGCAGGCGGCGATCCTTGGTTACCACGTGGCCGGCAAGACCGGCACCGCGCGCAAGAACGGCCCCAATGGCTACGAGCGTGGCCATTACAACCTGCTGTTCGCCGGTGTCGTGCCGGCAACCGCGCCGCGCTACGCCGCGGTGATCGTGGTCAACGACCCACAAGGCTCGCTGCAGTACGGCGGTCTGGTCTCCGCACCGGTGTTCCACCACGTGATGGAAGGCACGCTGCGCTTGATGGATGTGCCGCCGGACGACATCCAGTCGTGGCTGGCCGCGCAGGCCGCAGGCAAGGTGGGTGGCAAGCCGGGCAGCAGTGCTGCGCCGCTGCCGATCCCGCAGGACCCGGACGAGGCGCCGAACGCCTCTGCCGAATTTGATGCCGCACTGCCGACGGCCGTCGCTCCGACGCCTGCCGCCACGGAGGTGCGCCAGTGAGCCACACAATGAAGTTGTCACAACTGCTGCCCGATCTGGTCCTGCCGCAGGACCCGCAGATCGGCGGCCTGGTTCTGGATTCACGGCATGTGCGCACCGGTGATGCGTTCGTCGCAATCGCCGGCTTTGGCGCGCATGGGCTGGGCTTTGTCGAGCAGGCCAAGGCTGCCGGCGCGGCCGCGATCCTGTTTGATCCGCCGGCACCGGCCGAACTGCCAGCACCGGCCGATGCCATCGCCGTGCCCGGTCTGCGTACGCGCATGGGCGCGATGGCCGACCAGTTCCACGGGCAGCCCTCGCGGGCGATGACCATGGTTGGCGTCACCGGCACCAACGGCAAGACCTCGACCGTGCAGCTGCTCGGCCAGGCCTGGCATCTGCTGGGCACGCCCAGCGGCTCGATCGGCACCTTGGGTGTTGGCCTGTACGGCGATGTGGTGCCGACGGGTTTCACCACGCCGCTGGTGCTGCAGATGCATGAAGTGCTGGCCCAGCTGCGCGATGGCGGTGCCAAGGCAGTGGCGATGGAAGTCAGCTCGCACGCCCTGGATCAGGGCCGCGTCGATGCCGTGCATTACGACGTGGCGGTGTTCACCAATCTCACGCGTGATCACCTCGATTACCACGGCGACATGGAAGCTTACGGCGCGGCCAAGGCCAAGCTGTTCCATCGTCCGGGCCTGAAGGCAGCGGCGATCAATCTGGACGACGCCTTCGGCCGTGAACTGATCACCACGCTGGCAGCCGACGTGCAGGCGATCGGGCTGAGCTCGACCGGCCAGGCGGGCGCCACCATCCGCGCCGAGAAGCTGGTGCTGGACGGGCAGGGCCTGGGTTTCGATCTGGTCATTGGTGATGAACGTCATGCGCTGCGCTCGCCGCTGCTGGGGCGCTTCAACGTCGACAATCTGCTGGCCGTGGCCGGTGCGCTGCATGGTCTGGGCGAAACCAGCGCATGCATCGCCGAGGTGCTGGGCCAGCTGCAGCCGATCCGCGGCCGCATGAACCGCCTCGGTGGTCAGGGCGAGCCGACCGTGGTCATCGATTACGCACACACTCCCGATGCGCTGGAACAGGCGCTGCGCAGCCTGCACGGCCATCTGGATGGCCGCCTGCTGTGCGTGTTTGGTTGCGGTGGCGAGCGCGACACCGGCAAGCGCCCCCAGATGGCGGCGATTGCCGAGGAATTGGCCGACGTGGTGTTCGTCACTGACGACAATCCACGCGGCGAGAATGGTGACGTGATCGTCGCCGACATCATGGCCGGGTTTGTGACGCCTGCGCAGGTGAACGTGGTGCGCGATCGCGCCCGCGCCATCGACGCCGCGGTCGCACAGGCAGGGGCTGGCGACATCGTGTTGATCGCCGGCAAGGGCCATGAGCCCTACCAGGAGATTGCAGGTATCAAACATCCTTTCGATGACACCGATGTGGCATCGCGTGCGCTGCAGGCGCGTCGTTCCGCTGCTGCGGAGGTGCGTCCATGAAGCGCACGCCGCTGTCGCTGATTGCCCATTGGGCCGGTGGCGAAATCCACGGCGACGACGCCAGCATCGTTGCGGTCAGCAATGACACGCGCACGCTGGCAGCGGGCAGTCTGTATGTCGCCCTGCGCGGTGAGCGTTTCGATGGCCATGACTTTGCCGCCAACGCGGTCGAGCAGGGCGCCAGCGCCCTGTTGGTCGATCGCCTGTTGCCGCTGGAGGTGCCGCAGATCGTGGTTGCCAACACCGAGCTGGCGCTGGCGAAGATTGCAGCAGCAATGCAGCAGCAGCGCGCTACCCGTGTGTTCGCCATCACCGGCAGCAACGGCAAGACCAGCGTGAAGAACCTGCTGCTGGCGGTGATGCAGCACGCTGCTGCGGTACTGGGCCAGCATGTGTATGCCACGCCGGGTAACCGCAACAACGAGATCGGCCTGCCGCTGGCGGTGATCGACGCGCCGGAAGATGCCGACTTCGCCATCTACGAGATGGGTACCGGCAAGCCGGGCGATATCGCCTACCTGACTGCCATCGCCGCACCGGACGTGTCCATCGTCAACAATGTCGCGCCAGCACACCTGGAGCGCATGGGCAGCCTGCTGGAGATCGCCAACACCAAGGCAGCCGTCTACGACGACCTGCGCGATGGCGGTGTTGCGGTGGTCAACGCCGACGACGCGTTCTCGCCGTACTTCGCTGCGCGTGCTGGTGACCATCAGGTGATCCGCTTCGGTCTGGACGTCAGCGCCGACGTCACCGCAACCGGCATCGTGCTGGACGAGGCGGGTTCCCGCTTCCGGCTGCGTACGCCGCAAGGCGATGCCGAGGTGGTGCTGCAGCTGCCGGGTCGGCACAACGTACTCAATGCATTGGCCGCCGCCTCGATGGCGTTGGCCGCCGGGATTGCCTTGTCGCTGGTGGTCGAAGGCCTGGCGCAGGCGCGCCCGGTCGCTGGTCGCCAGGTCGCCCATGTGTTGGACAGCGGCGCGGTGCTGATCGATGACAGCTACAACGCCAACCCGGGCTCACTGGCAGCGGCGATCACCGCGCTGGCTGCGGGCAAGGGCGAAGGCTGGCTGGTGCTGGGCGATATGCGTGAGCTGGGCCCGGACGCGCAGGCATTGCATGCGCAGGCCGGCCAGCGTGCCCGCGAAGCCGGGCTGAAGCGTCTGTATTCGCTGGGGCCGCTGAGCGCAGCGGCATCGGCGGCATTCGGCGAAGGCGGGCGTCACTTCGACTCCCACGCCGCGCTGGCTGCCGCACTGGAAACCGAACTTCATGCTGGTGTGCGTTGCCTGGTCAAGGGCTCGCGCGGCAGCGCCATGGACAAGATCGTGACTGCGCTGTTGAAGCGCGGCGAGGACACTACACATGTTGCTTGAATTGGCCCGTTGGCTGCAGCAGTTGGACGGCCTGTTCCGGTTGTTCAACTACATCACCTTCCGCGGCATCCTCGCCGCCCTGACGGCATTGTCGCTGTCGTTGTGGTTGGGCCCGATGGCGATCCGTCGCCTGGCCCAGCTCAAGGGCGGTCAGCCGATCCGCAAGGACGGCCCGCAGTCGCATTTCTCCAAGGCCGGCACGCCGACCATGGGTGGCGGCTTGATCCTGACCACGGTGTTGGTCTCGGTGCTGCTATGGGGTGACCTGCGCAACCGTTATGTGTGGCTGGTGCTGGTGGTGATGCTGTGCTTCGGTGCGATCGGCTGGTACGACGACTGGTTGAAGATCGCCAAGCGCGACCCGAACGGCCTGAAGTCGCGCTGGAAGTACGCGCTGCAGTCGATCTTTGGCCTTGCCGCAGGCATCTTCCTGTACAAGACCGCGGTGGTGCCGGCTGAGCTGACCTTCTACATCCCGATGTTCAAGTCGATCGCCTTGCCGCTGGCAGGCATCAGCTTCGTCGCGATTGCCTACTTCTGGATCGTCGGCTTCTCCAATGCGGTCAACCTGACCGATGGTCTGGATGGTCTGGCGATCATGCCGACGGTGCTGGTGGCCTGTGCGCTGGGCGTGTTCGCCTATGCCTCGGGCAATGCGGTGTTCTCCAGTTACCTGCAGATTCCGCAGATTCCCGGTGCCGGTGAACTGGTCATCATCTGCGCGGCGATTGCCGGCGCGGGCCTTGGCTTCCTCTGGTTCAACACCTATCCGGCCATGGTGTTCATGGGCGACGTCGGCGCGCTGGCGCTGGGCGCGGTGCTCGGCACCATCGCGGTGATCGTGCGCCAGGAACTGGTGCTGGTGATCATGGGCGGTGTGTTCGTGATCGAAACGCTGTCGGTGATGATCCAGGTGGCGTCGTTCAAGCTCACCGGCAAGCGCGTGTTCCGTATGGCGCCGATCCACCACCACTTCGAGCTGAAGGGCTGGCCTGAGCCGCGCGTGATCGTGCGTTTCTGGATCATCTCGGTGGTACTGGTGTTGATCGGCCTGGCAACGCTAAAGGTGCGCTGATGGACGACTACTCGCGTCAGGCAACCCGACTTGAAGCCATTGGTGGCAGCTACGACAAGTGGCTGCTCGGCGCCGCCGTGGCGCTGGCTTCGATCGGGATCGTGATGGTGGCTTCCAGCTCCATCGCGCTGACGCAGAGTCCGTTCTATTACCTGACCCGCCACCTGATCTTCATCGCCATCGGTGTGATCCTCGCTGCGGTGGCGATGCGGGTGGAGTTGAAGGAAATCGAGAAGTACAACCAACTGCTGTTGCTGGGCTGCTTTGCCCTGCTGATCGTGGTGTTCGTGCCGGGCCTGGGCAGCAGCGTCAATGGCGCGCAGCGCTGGATCAACCTTGGTATCTCCAAGTTCCAGACCGTGGAAGCGGTCAAGGTGCTGTACATCGTCTGGTTGTCCAGCTATCTCGTGCGCTTCCGTGACGAGGTCAATGCCACCTGGCAGGCCATGCTCAAGCCAGTCGGCGTGGTTGGCGTGCTGGTGGTATTGCTGCTGCTGCAGCCCGACTTTGGTTCCTCGATGCTGCTGCTGGGTATCACCACCTGCATGCTGGTGCTGGGCGGCGCGCAGATCAAGCGCATCATCCTGCCGGTGCTGCTGCTTTTGCCGGGCCTGATCGCGTTGGTGATCTTCGAGCCCTACCGCATGCGCCGCGTCACCTCGTTCATGGACCCGTGGCAGGATCAGTTGGGTTCGGGCTACCAGCTGTCCAACGCGCTGATGGCGATCGGCCGTGGCGAGTGGACTGGCGTGGGTCTGGGCGCATCGATCCAGAAGCTCAACTACCTGCCCGAGTCGCATACCGACTTCATCTTCTCGGTGATCGCCGAGGAGCTGGGCTTCCTTGGCGTCTGCGGCATCATCAGCCTGTACGTGCTGTTGGTCGGCCGTGCGTTCTGGCTGGGCCTGCGCTGCATTGAAATGCGTCGCCACTTTGCTGGTTACATCGCCTTCGGCATTGCGCTGTGGATCAGCCTGCAGACCTTCGTCTCGATCGGCGTGAACCTGGGCATGCTGCCGACCAAGGGCCTGACCCTGCCGCTGATTTCCTCCGGCGGTTCCAGCGTGATGATGACCTGCGTGGCGATGGGCCTGCTGCTGCGCGTGTCCTATGAATACAACCGTGCGGTGCGCCGCCAGGAAGTCCGCGAGGACCTCGATGGCGTCGAACTGGACGTTGCCGAAACGCACGACGCCGCACCGGCCGAGCCGCGCATGGATACCGCGACCTCGGTTGCCGCGGCAGTGCAGAGCAGCGCAGCACGTGGCACCAGCCGCATGCAACAGCGTGTCGAGCCGACCTTCGGGAGGATCGCGTAATGGCCTCCGTGAATACCAACAAGGACCAACGTCCGGTGATGATCATGGCCGGCGGTACCGGCGGCCATATCTTCCCGGGTCTGGCCGTGGCCAAGGTGCTGCGCGAGCGCGGCGTCCCGGTCACCTGGCTGGGTGCTGAAGGCGCGATGGAAACGCGTCTGGTTCCGCAGCACGACATCCACGTCGACACGCTGGCCATCTCCGGCCTGCGCGGCAAGGGCAAGCTGGCCCTGCTGGGCGCGCCGATCCGGGTGATGCGCGCGATCCGCAGTGCTGGCTATGTACTGCGTGATCGCAAGCCGCGTGCGGTGGTGGCCTTTGGTGGTTTTGCGTCCGGACCAGGTGGCATTGCCGCCCGCCTGCATGGCCTGCCGTTGCTGGTGCACGAACAGAACCGTGCGCCGGGCATGACCAACCGCATCCTGTCGCGCTTCGCGCGCCGCGTGCTGTCGGGTTTCCCGGGCAGCTTTGCCGGTGGCAAGGAAGAGGTGGTCGGTAATCCGGTGCGTGCCGAGATCGCTGCATTGCCGGCACCGGAGCAGCGCTTGGCCGGTCGCAGTGGACCGATGCGGGTGCTGGTGCTGGGCGGCAGCCAGGGCGCACGCGCCCTGAACAACGCCATGCCCAAGGCCTTGGCCGCGCTGGGTGACAGCGTCGCCATCGAGGTCTGGCACCAGTGCGGCGAGAAGCTGCACGAAGAAGCGCTGCAGGCGTATCGCGCAGCTGGTGTGGAAGGCCGCGTCGACATGTTCATCAAGGACATGGCGGCCGCTTACAGCTGGGCCGATCTGGTGGTGTGCCGTTCCGGCGCGTCGACCTTGGCCGAGTTGTGTGCTGTCGGTATCGGCAGCGTGCTGGTGCCGTTCGCCGCTGCGGTCGACGACCACCAGACCCGCAATGCCGAATATCTGGTCGAACGCGGTGCCGCCGAACTGCTCAAGCAGGACGACGCGCTGGCGACCAACCTGGAAGGCGTGCTGCGCACGCTGGCAAACAATCCCGGCCACCGTGTGCAGATGGCGCAAGCCGCGCGTGGGTTGGCCAAGGTCGATGCGGCCGAACGCATCGCAGACATCATTCTTGAGGAAGCAGCATGAACACGGCACCGCGCACCCGCGCCAGCCACACCGGAGGCCAGGCATGATCCGCCGCCTCAACGACACCACCGACCTGGTCCGCGCTTTCCCGCGCGTGCATTTCGTCGGCATCGGCGGCACCGGCATGAGCGGCATCGCCGAAGTGATGCTGACCCTGGGCTATGAAGTCTCCGGTTCCGACAATGCAGACAACGCCGCCACCCGCCGTCTGGCGCGGCTGGGCGCGCGCGTGATGCGCGGTCACTCCGCCGCCAACGTGCTGGGCACCGACTGCATCGTGGTCTCCAGCGCCATCCGCGACGACAATCCCGAGCTGATGGAAGCGCGCAGCCAGCGCATTCCGATCATGCCGCGTGCGGCAATGTTGGCCGAGCTGATGCGCTTCCGTCGCGGCATCGCCGTCGCCGGTACCCACGGCAAGACCACCACCACCTCGCTGACCGCCGCCATCCTGAGCGAGGGCAAGCTGGACCCGACCTTCGTGATCGGGGGCCAGCTGCTGGCGGCCGGTGCCAACGCCAAGCTCGGCGGCGGCCAGTGGCTGGTGGCCGAGGCCGATGAAAGTGATGGCAGCTTCCTGCGGTTGAACCCGCTGGTGGCGGTGATCACCAACATCGACGCCGACCATCTTGAGAACTACGGCAACGACTTCGCCCGCGTGCAGGCAGCGTTCGCCGAGTTCCTGCAGCGCCTGCCGTTCTACGGGCTGGCGGTGCTGTGCATCGATGATCCGGAAGTGGCTGCGTTGGCCGCCAAGACCCCGCGTCACGTGATGAGCTACGGCCTGAGCAGCAATGCCGACGTGCGTGCCGAGGACGTGGTGCAGGATGGCCCACGCATGCGCTTCACCCTGCGCCTGCCGGAAGGCACCAGCGTGCCGGTCACCCTGGCACTGCCGGGCAAGCACAACGTGCTCAATGCACTGGCCGCCGCTGCGGTGGCTTGGCAGTTGGGCGTGGCACCGGAAGACATCGCCTCGGCGCTGGAGAAGTTCGAGGGCGTTGGCCGTCGCTTCAACGACCTTGGCGAAGTCACCACCCACAAGGGTGCCAAGGTGCGCGTGATCGACGACTACGGTCATCACCCGCGTGAGCTGGAAGCAGTGTTTGCCGCTGCTCGTGGCGGCTGGCCGGACAAGCGTCTGGTGGTGGCGTTCCAGCCGCACCGTTACAGCCGTACCCGCGATCAGTTCGATGCCTTTGCAGCGGTGCTGTCGGAAGTGGACGCGCTGGTGCTGAGCGAAGTCTATCCAGCCGGCGAAGCACCGATTCCGGGTGCCGACTCCAAGTCGTTGGCGCGTGCGATCCGTGCGCGTGGCCGCAGCGAGCCGGTGGTGGTGAGTCATTCCGCCGATCTGGCTTCGGTGCTGCCCGACGTGCTGCAGGACGGCGATCTGCTGTTGATGATGGGTGCGGGCGACATCGGTGCCGTTGTCCAGCAGGTGGTCACCCACGGCTTCCAGGAGGCCAAGGGCGAATGATGTCTGTCGCGCTGCCGCTGTGCCGTACCCACGCAACCGCGCTGCGGGCTGCGACGGTGGCCTGCGGCCGCGCTGCAGGGGAGGGCGCACGATGAATGCCATCCTGCGCATGCTCGCCTGGTTGCTGGCCATTGCGCTGGTGGTGCTGCCGGTGGTCGCGGTGGTCAATGGTTGGGTCGGCGCCGAACGCTGGCCGCTGGCCAAGCTACGCGTACATGGCGAGTTCAAGCGCGTGCCGGCGGAAGAGCTGCAGAAGACCTTGCTGCCATATGCGCGCTCGGGCTTCTTCGCAGTGAAGCTGCAGGACGCGCAGGCCGCGGTCGAAAAGCTACCGTGGGTGGAGAGCGCGCAGGTCCGCAAGCAGTGGCCGGATGTGCTGGAAGTGAGCATCGTCGAGCACCGCCCGTTTGCACGTTGGGGCAAGGATCGCCTGCTGTCCGAGCAAGGCCGTTTGTTTGCGGTGCCGCACGGTCTGGAGAACGCGCCGCTGCCCGAACTCGATGGCCCCGATGGCATGACCACCGAAGTGGTCGAGTTGTACAACGATTCGCGCGCTCTGTTCGCACCGGCAGGTGTGGACGTACGCAAAGTGGCGATGGACGCGCGCGGCAGCTGGTCGCTGGCGCTGGATAACGGCACCGAAGTGGTTGTTGGGCGCAACGATGCACGCTCACGCTTGAGCCGCTTCGTACGCGTGCTGCCGCAGTTGACCCGCACCCAGGTGCCGATCGTGCGCGCCGACCTTCGCTATACCAATGGATTCACGCTGAGCTGGGGAACCCCGCCGCCGGCAACAAAGCAGACGCAGGACAGGACATGAACCGCAAGGGTGACAAATCACTGATCGTTGGCCTGGATATCGGCACCTCCAAGGTGGTGGCGTTGGTCGGCGAGTACTCGCCGGGCAGCCCGATCGAGGTCATCGGTATCGGCTCGCACGAATCGCGCGGTCTCAAGCGCGGCGTGGTGGTGGATATCGAATCCACCGTGCAGTCGATCCAGCGCGCCATCGAAGAAGCTGAGCTGATGGCCGGCTGCGAGATCCGTTCGGTGTATGCCTCGATCTCCGGTAACCACGTGCAGTGCCGCAACTCGCAGGGCATCACCCCGATCCGCGAAGGCGAAGTGAGTTGGGGCGATCTGGATCGCGTGCTGGAAGCGGCCAAGGCCGTGGCCATACCGGCCGACCAGAAGATCCTGCATGCGATCCCGCGCGAGTACGTGCTGGACGATTCGCAGGAAGGCATCCGCAATCCGGTCGGCATGACCGGCGTGCGCCTGGAGGTGCATGCCCACCTGGTGGTTTGCGCACAGTCTGCCGCCGCAAACGTCAGCAAGTGCGTGCAGCGCTGCGGCCTGCAGGTGGACGATCTGGTGCTGTCCTCGCTGGCCTCCAGCGTGGCGGTGCTGACCGCCGACGAGCGCGAGCTCGGCGTGGTGATGGTTGATATCGGCGCCGGTACCACCGACATCGCGGTGTTCATCCAGGGCGCGATCTGCCATACCGCATCGCTGCCGATTGCCGGCGACCACGTCACCAACGACATCGCCCACATGCTGCGCACGCCGACCCCGGAAGCGGAGCAGATCAAGGTGCGCTACGCCTGCGCGCTGGCACAGATGGCAACCGCCGAGGAAAGCATCCAGGTTCCGTCGGTCGGCGACCGTCCGCCGCGTCGCATGCCGCGTCATTCGCTGGCGCAGGCGGTGCAGGGCCGTTACGAGGAAATCTTCGAGATGGTGCAGGCCGAACTGCGTCGCTCGGGCTTCGAGGAAATGGTGCGTGCGGGCCTGGTGCTCAGCGGCGGTGCCTCGAAGATGGAAGGCGTGGTCGAGCTGGCCGAGGAAATGCTGCAGATGCCGGTACGCGTTGGCATTCCGCAGCACGTCACCGGCCTTGGCGAAGTGGTCGGCAATCCGGTGCACGCAACTGGCGTTGGCCTGTTGCTGATGGGCAGCCAGATCGAACACCCGCGGCGTCCGTCGCTGCCCACCGGGCGCGCCGGCAGCATGTTCAACAAATTGAAGAATTGGTTCCGCGGCGAGTTCTGAGCGCGGTACCGGTAGCAGGGCAGTGAGGCAGTCAGAAGGGCAAGCAGTAAGGCAAGACGAAGTGCTGTAACGCAGTCATTGAAGCAAGCAACAACCACCGTGCAGGGGCAACCCGAAGCGGTACACCTAAAACAACTCGCCGGTGCGGGCGGGCGCAGAAGGAGAAGGATTCTTCCCGGATGCCCGACCCAATCACGGCAATAGAGAGGACATGGACATGGCGCATTTCGAACTGATTGAAAAGATGGCACCGAACGCGGTGATCAAGGTCGTTGGCGTGGGTGGCGGCGGCGGCAACGCCGTGGCGCACATGGTCAACAGCAGCGTGGATGGCGTGGAATTCATCACCGCCAACACCGACTCGCAGGCCATCAAGAATTGTGGCGCCAAGCTGCAGCTGCAGCTGGGCACCAACGTAACCAAGGGTCTGGGCGCAGGCGCAAACCCGGAAGTCGGCCGCCAGGCCGCATTGGAAGACCGTGAGCGCATCATGGACGCCCTGCAGGGTGCGGACATGGTGTTCATCACCGCCGGCATGGGCGGCGGCACCGGCACCGGTGCTGCACCGGTGGTGGCACAGCTGGCCAAGGAAATGGGCATCCTGACCGTGGCCGTGGTCACCAAGCCGTTCCCGTTCGAAGGCCGTCGCCGCATGCAGGTGGCGCTGAAGGGCATCGAGGAGCTGAGCCAGCACGTCGATTCGCTGATCACCATCCCGAACGAAAAGCTGATCACCGTACTCGGCCGCAACGCCACCATGGTGCAGGCCTTCCGTGCTGCCAATGACGTGCTGCAGGGCGCCGTGCAGGGCATCGCCGATCTGATCGTGCGTCCGGGCCTGATCAACGTCGACTTCGCCGACGTGCGCACCGTGATGTCGGAAATGGGCCTGGCGATGATGGGCACCGGCACCGCACGTGGTGATGACCGCGCCCAGGCAGCTGCCGAAGCCGCGATCCAGAACCCGCTGCTGGACGACGTGAACCTGGCCGGCGCCAATGGCGTGCTGGTCAACATCAGCGCCGGTACCGACATCACCATGAGCGAGTTCGACGAAATCGGCCGTACCGTGCATGCCTTCGCTTCGGAAGACGCCACCGTGGTGATCGGCACCGTGATCGATCCGGATCTGGGTGACGAGATCAAGGTGACCGTGGTTGCCACCGGCCTGAACCGTGCCGTTGCCAAGAACGCCCAGCGTCCGGGCGAGCGCGGCCCGATCAAGCTGGTGCGTAACGCCACCACCGGCCAGGCCGAGTTCGACGAGTACGAGAGCCCGGCCGATGCCGTGGCCAAGGCCGTGGGTCACACCATGGGCATGGGCCTGCGTCGTCCGAGCTCGGACACCGTGTCTGCTTCCACCTCGTCGGCGTCGCCGGCTGCTGCAGAGCTGCCGAACGACTACCTGGACATCCCGGCGTTCCTGCGCCGCCAGGCTGACTGATGCGGTAGCGGGGGCCATCCAGGCCCGATCATCGCGTGCGCCGGCAACGGCGCCGTGGGTCGGACTGGTCGGCGCCTGGAAACAGAGCTGATACGTCGGGGCTGTCCACCCCGGCGGGAATACCATGTCCTTTATCGCCGGGCCAAGGCCGGCCCGGCGATATTTTCGGTACTGGACGGCAGCTGACGGCCGAATTTGGCACTGCAAAGGGCGCGTGTTAACGCGTGTTATTCTTGTTTGTCCCCCTGGCTGCGCGTGCGTGGCCCCTCCGGCCTTACATACACATGATCCAGCAACGCACTCTCAAGAACACGATCCGCGCCACCGGCGTCGGCCTGCACAGTGGTGACAAGGTCTATATGACCCTGCGCCCGGCACCGGTTGACCATGGCATCGTGTTCCGACGAGTGGATCTGGATCCGGTGGTGGAAGTCCCGGCGCGTGCCGATCTGGTCACCGAAGTCACCCTGTGCACTGGTTTGACCTGTGAAGGCGCCAAGATCCAGACCGTTGAGCACCTGATGTCGGCCCTGGCCGGCCTCGGCGTGGACAACGTCATCGTTGAGCTGTCCTCGGCGGAGTTGCCGATCATGGACGGTTCTTCCGGCCCGTTCGTGTTCCTGCTGCAGTCGGCGGGCATCGTCGAGCAGGACGCGGCCAAGCGTTTCCTGCGCATCCTCAAGACGGTGGAAGTGCGCGACGGTGACAAGATTGCTCGCTTCGAGCCGTACGAGGGCTACAAGCTGGGTTTCACCATCCAGTTCGATCATCCGATGATCCCGGCCAAGCAGTCACGGGTGGAGATCGAGTTCTCCTCGGCCGCCTATATCAAGGAGATCTCGCGGGCCCGTACCTTCGGCTTCATGCGTGACCTTGAGTACATGCGTGAGCGCAACCTGGGCCTGGGCGGCTCGATGGACAATGCCATCGTGCTCGACGAGTTCCGCGTACTGAATGACGACGGCCTGCGCTATACCGACGAATTCGTCCGCCACAAGATCCTGGACGCCATCGGCGACCTGTATCTGGCCGGTGGGCAGGTGTTGGGTGCCTACGAGGGCTTCAAGTCCGGCCATGCGCTGAACAACAAGCTGGTACGCGCCCTTCTGGCCGACCAGAGTGCCTGGGAATGGGCCAGCTACGACTCTCCAGTAGCCGCGGATCCGGTGCTGTACGGCATCCCGGCCTACGCCTAAGTTAAATAGAGGCGAGTTCGTAAGAGACGCGGCTTTTACGGAGCACGACTATTCCCATTTGTGGTCGTTGTGTGAACCCGATCAGGCTTTCAGCCTGAATTTAACTTTTAATTAACAAAAGACTAACTCCTTCGCTGCATTCCGCGGCTAGGATTCCTGCTGGCTTCAATCCGGTCATTTGAAAGGCCGGGTGGAGACCGGGGCCGATCAGGCGCCCGGTGGCCCCTCAGGACTTTGTTGATTTCACATCCTGCAGGGCAGCCAGGGCGTCGCGCAGTCCTTTATGCGTGGCTTCGCTTACTGCTGTGCTGCGTTGATCGTTACGCACTGGGGAGTGCGCGGACGCAGTCGCAGTCTTGACGGTCACCCGGGTGGCCTTCAGCCCGATGGATCGGGCCGCGTCGAGCAGCTGGTCTTCGGCAAGCCTTACTTTGGCGTGCCACACCGGCGATTCGACGAGAAAAACGAGGTGTTCGCCGTCCACATTGGCCAACCGGCAACGGTTAGCCAGCGCCGGCGGCAAATGGGGGCGCAATTGCCAGTCCATCGCATCGAGCCACAGGGCCCGGCGCAGCGGATTTCCTGCTTTGTCCGCCATCGCCGCTTCCAGCGCCTGTTTGGGCGCGGAACGGGAACGAACACTGGATTTCGGCTCTGACATAAGAATTTTTCAATGACATTTAAAAAGATCGTAATCAAAACGCGTGAACAGAAGGCCAAGACGCCGTTTTCACGTGTTCAGATGTTCTTTGAGGATCGTCCTCAAGCCCTGTTGGGTAGCGTACTTGGCCTTGGCTGCCTGATGGGCGTGGCCCTGAGCTTCGCCATCGGCATGGCCGGTGATGCGGCGCTGCAGTCCAAGGTTGACCATCAGGAACAGGAGCTGGCCAAGGTCCGCGCCGACGCTCAGACCCAGGTCAATGCACTCGCCGCCCGCCTTGGCGAGCTGCAGGCGCAGGCCACCCGGCTCAATGCCCTGGGTGAGCGTCTGACCCAGATGGGCAAGCTGGAAGACGGCGAGTTCGACTTCCAGGAAACTCCGGGTATGGGTGAAGGCGAACCCGGACCGACCCAGGACATCCCGGTCAGCGCGGTAAACAGCGACTTACAGGTGCTGGAGCAGCGTTTCGCTGCTTCAGGCAAGCAGTTGTCGGTGATGGAGTCGCTGCTGTTCGACCACCAGCTCGAACAGAACGCCGTGCCCTCGCGCATGCCGATCCGCAATACCTACGTCACCTCCAGCTTCGGTGGCCGTGCCGACCCGTTCGGTCGCGGTGTTGGCAACCACAAGGGCATGGACTTCCACGCCCGTGTAGGCGACCCGGTGCTGGCCGTGGCCGACGGTGTGGTCAGCTTCTCCGGCGTGAAGGGCGGTTACGGCAATGTGGTCGAGATCGACCACGGCAACGGCTACAAGACCTTGTACGCGCACAATTCGCGCCTGACCGTGCGTGAAGGCGGGCTGGTGCGGGCCGGGCAGGAAGTGGCCAAGGCCGGCTCTACCGGCCGTTCTACCGGCGCCCACGTGCATTTCGAGGTCTGGCAGAACGGCGTGGTGATGAATCCGCGCAAATTCCTCGGCGAGGGCGGCAATACGCCGGTCGGCCGGGTCAGCCGTGGCTGATGGGCAGCAGGTCAGCTCCGGCTGACTTGTTTGGGGGTGCTTGAAACTCAAGCGTCCGCCCCAAGCTACAATAGGCGTTGCCATCGACAGGGCGCATTGCGCCCTGTTTCGTTTGTGACCGGTGAACCCAGGGGGTGAGCCAGGTCGCACGGCATTTCATTCAAACCGGTTCCTTCAATGATCAACAGCCTGCTTACCCGCGTTTTTGGCAGCCGTAACGAGCGCCAGCTTCGCCAGCTCAACCGTATCGTCGCCAAGATCAATGCCTTGGAACCGGAGATGCAGAAGCTCTCCGATGACCAGCTGAAGGCCAAGACCCCCGAGTTCCGTGAGCGCATCGCCGCTGGCGAAGCCCTGGACAAGGTGCTGCCGGAAGCCTTTGCGGTCTGCCGTGAGGCCTCCAAGCGCGTGCTGGGCATGCGCCACTACGACGTTCAGCTGATCGGCGGCATGGTGCTGCATCTGGGCAAGATCGCCGAAATGCGCACGGGTGAAGGCAAGACCCTGGTGGCAACGTTGCCGGTCTACCTCAACGCGCTGGAAGGCAAGGGCGTGCATGTGGTCACGGTCAATGACTACCTGGCCCGCCGCGACTCGGCGCAGATGGGCAAGCTGTACAACTGGCTGGGCATGAGCGTCGGCGTGGTCTACCCGGGCATGCCGCACAGCGACAAGCGCGAGGCCTACGGCAGCGACATCACCTACGGCACCAACAACGAATTCGGCTTCGACTACCTGCGTGACAACATGGCGCTGACCCGTGCCGACCGTTACCAGCGCGGCCTGCATTACGCCATCGTCGACGAAGTCGACTCCATCCTGATCGATGAGGCGCGTACCCCGCTGATCATCTCCGGTCCGGCCGACGACTCCCCCGAGCTGTACATCCGCGTCAACCGCGTGGTGCCGGGCCTGATCAAGCAGGAAGCCGAGGAAGGCGAGGGCGACTACTGGGTCGACGAGAAGGGCAAGCAGGTCTTCCTGTCCGAAGCCGGCATGGAACACGCCGAAGAGCTGCTGCGCGAAGCCGGCATCATTGGAGCGGACAACGACAACGGCCTGTACGCCGCGCAGAACCTGACCGTCGTCCACCACCTCAACGCCGCACTGCGCGCGCACGCCATCTACCAGCGTGACGTGGACTACATCGTGCGTGATGGCGAAGTCGTCATCGTCGACGAGTTCACCGGCCGTACCCTGGCCGGTCGCCGCTGGTCCGACGGCCTGCACCAGGCGGTGGAAGCGAAGGAAGGCGTGCCGGTACAGCGTGAGAACCAGACGCTGGCCAGCATCACCTTCCAGAACCTGTTCCGCATGTACAAGAAGCTGTCCGGCATGACCGGTACGGCCGATACCGAAGCGTTCGAATTCCAGAGCATCTACGGCCTGGAAGTGCTGGTCATCCCGACCAACAAGCCGACCGTGCGCAAGGACTACCCGGACCAGGTGTTCCTCAACCGCAAGGGCAAGTTCAACGCGGTGCTGGCGGACATTGAAGAATGCGCCAAGCGCGGCCAGCCAGTGCTGGTGGGTACCACCTCGATCGAAACCTCGGAAATGCTGTCCGAGCACCTGCGCAAGGCTGGCGTGAAGCACGAAGTGCTCAACGCCAAGCAGCATGACCGCGAAGCGACCATCGTTGCCAACGCCGGTCGCCCGGGCTCGGTTACCATCGCCACCAACATGGCCGGCCGTGGTACTGACATCGTGCTCGGCGGCTCGCTGGAAACCGAACTGCACGAGCTGGGTGAAGACATCAGCGACGAGCAGAAGGCCGCACTGAAGGCGGCATGGCAGGAACGTCACGAAGCAGTCAAGGCTGCTGGCGGCCTGCACATCGTCGGTACCGAGCGCCATGAATCTCGCCGTATCGACAACCAGCTGCGCGGTCGTTCCGGCCGTCAGGGTGACCCGGGTTCGTCCCGCTTCTACCTGTCGCTGGAAGACAACCTGATGCGCATCTTCGCCTCTGACTGGGTGCAGAAGGCGATGCGCATGATGGGTATGAAGGAAGACGACGTCATCGAAGACCGCATGGTCAGCCGCCAGATCGAGAAGGCACAGCGCAAGGTTGAAGCGCACAACTTCGACATCCGCAAGAACCTGCTCGACTTCGACGACGTCAACAACGATCAGCGCAAGGTGATCTACGGTCAGCGCGATGAGCTGCTGGACGCCGAGTCGGTCAAGGAAAACATCGACGGCATCCGCGGCGACGTGATCTATGACCTGGTGTCCCGTTTCGTGCCGCCGAACTCGGTGGATGAGCAATGGGACCTGCAGGGCCTGCAGGCCACGCTGGAAGGCGAGTTTGGCGTGGAGATGGACGTGGTTGGCCTGGTCAAGGCGCACGAAGAACTGGATGCCGAGGCGATCGTGCAGAAGGTGATCGACCGCGTCGACGAGCACTTCGCGCAGAAGGAAGCGGCGGTTGGCGCCGAGACCATGCGCGCACTGGAAAAGCACGTGATGCTGACCGTGCTCGACCAGAGCTGGAAGGAGCACCTGGCACGCATGGATTACCTGCGCCAGGGCATCTACCTGCGTGGTTACGCGCAGAAGCAGCCCAAGCAGGAATACAAGAAGGAAGCCTTCGAGCTGTTCTCGCAGATGCTGGAGGACGTCAAGCGCGAAGTGATCACCATGCTGTCGCGCGTGCGTGTGCGCAGCGAGGAAGAAGTGTTGGCGATGGAGCAGCTGGAGCGCCAGCAGGCCGAAGCGCGCCTGCAGATGTCGCAGTTCCAGCACCAGGACAACGGCGGCTACAGCGCCGACGAGGAAGCGGCGGAAGTGATCGACGAGGCCAACGCGCCCAAGGTCGGCCGCAACGACCCGTGTCCGTGCGGAAGTGGCAAGAAGTACAAGCACTGCCACGGCCAACTGAACTGACCAAAAGCCCCGCCAAGTGCGGGGCTTTTTTGCATTTGCCCCTGTAGTGGGGGGCGCCCGCGAGGGGTGGGGGGGGCGCGCCGGCGCCAGGAGCCCCGAGCGGCGGCGGCGCCGGGGCGG
>NZ_JBRREG010000061.1:0-29825 GCF_056760155.1 Stenotrophomonas sp. STEN022 | reverse complement strand
GTCACCGCCTGTATGCGCAAATACCTGACCAGGCTCAATGCCATGAAGCGTGACAACGCACCTTGGGCAGCCGGTATAGCGGGGGGCGCTCAAGACAGTTGACTCCTACAAAAAGGCGCGCGCTGTTTTCGACATGAAACAACGCCGGGTTTCCCCGGCGTTGTTGTATTGCTCAATGCTGCTTGGGCTCACTTGGCCCACAGCTATTGCAGCCGCCGCATGCGCCCGCAGCGCTGGTAGCCGGCGGTGCCAGGCGGCGCCCCCAGGCCTGCAGCCGCGGCGAACGCTGCGGCTTCACCAGCCACAGCGCCAACACGCCGCGCAGCTTGCGCAACACGCCGGGGAACTGCTTCTTCAACACCACCCAGGCACTGACCAGCACCGCCACGGCGATGATCAAGTATTGCAGCAGCAGGCCCTTGTCCATCAGCCAGCTCCCAGTGCCACCGCCACCTGATAGGTGACAAAGGCCGCCAGATAGGCCGCGCCGAACAGGTAGACCGTGGCGAACGCCATCTGCTTCCACGAGTTAGTCTCGCGTTTGATCGTGGCCAACGTGGAAATGCACATCGGCGCGTAGATGAACCACACCATCAGCGACAAGCCCGTCGCCAATGTCCAGCCATCGCTGATCACCGGGGTCAACGCCTGGATAGCGGCATCGTCATCTGCCGCCGACAAGGCATAGATCGTGGCCAGCGAAGAGACCGCCACCTCGCGCGCGCCCATGCCAGGGATCAAGGCAATACATATCTGCCAGTTGAAGCCCAACGGCGCGAAGATCACCGCCATCGCGTGGCCGATCTGGCCGGCGAAGCTGTAATCAATGGCCGGCATGGTCGCGTTCTCCGGTGCACCCGGGTACGACAGCAGGAACCACAACAAGATGGTCAGCGACAGGATGATGCCACCCACGCGCTTGAGGAAGATCATCGCGCGCTCGTACAGGCCGACCAGCAGGTCGCGCGGATTGGGCAGACGGTAGGAAGGCAGCTCCAGCATCAAGGGATGCTCGCTCTTGTCGCGACGGAACTTCTTCATCGTCCACGACATCACCAGCGCACTGAGAATACCGGTCAGATACAGGGCAAACAGCACCAGACCCTGCTGATTGAACACGCCCCACACGGTCTTGGCCGGGATGAAGGCACCAATCAGCAAGGCGTACACCGGCAGGCGTGCCGAACAGGTCATCAGCGGCGCCACCAGGATGGTCGCCAGCCGATCACGCGGGTCCTGGATCGAGCGGGTGGACATGATCCCGGGCACCGCGCAAGCGAAACTCGACAACAACGGGATGAATGAGCGCCCGGACAAACCGGCCGAGGCCATCATCCGATCCAGCAGGAAGGCAGCGCGCGGCAGATAGCCGGACTCTTCCAGCGCCAGGATGAAGGCGAACAGGATCAGGATCTGCGGCAGGAACACCAGCACACCGCCGACACCGGCAATGATGCCGTCCACCAACAGGCTGCTGAGCGGCCCTTCCGGCAATTTCTCGGCCACCACCGGCCCCAGCCAAGCAAAGGCCGCCTCGATGCCATCCATCAATGGTGTGGCCCAGGCGTACACCGCCTGGAAGATCAGGAACATCACCACGGCCAGAGTCAGCAGGCCGTACACCGGGTGCAGCAACCAGCGGTCCAGCGCGTCGTCGACCTTGGCGGTGGGCGCTGGCATGCGCACGGCCGAGGCCAGGATGTCACGCACCTGTACGTGGTAGTCGGTACCTGGCTCAACCGGATGTACCTGCATGGCATCCAGCTGCGGCATCAACGTATCGATGCGCTCGACCAGCGCGCGGGCGCCGTTGTGGCGCACCGCGACCGTCTCCACCACCGGCACGCCCAAGGCTTTCTCAAGCGCCGGCACGTCGATCTCGATGCCGCGCTTGCGAGCCGCGTCGACCATGTTCAGCGCCACCACCATCGGCTTGCCCAGCTCGCGCACTTCCAGCGCAAAGCGCAGATGCAGGCGCAGGTTGGTGGCGTCGATCACGCAGATCAGCGCATCCGGGGCAGCTTCGCCCGGGTAGAAGCCCCGGCACAGATCACGTGTGATGGCCTCGTCCAGGCTGGCCGGGTGCAGGCTGTAGGCACCCGGCAGATCCAGCACCGCGTATTCCTGCCCGGACGGCCCGCGCATGCGGCCCTCCTTGCGTTCGACGGTGACGCCGGTGTAATTGGCCACCTTCTGGCGGCTGCCGGTCAGCTGGTTGAACAGCGCGGTCTTGCCGCTGTTCGGGTTGCCTACCAGCGCCAACCGCGCGATCGCCGTGCTACTCATGCCTGTGCTCCCTGTGCGCTTATCTGGACCCGCGCGGCCTCGCTACGACGCAGCGCAAAGCGAGTAAAACCGACCTGGAAAAGCAGCGGTTCGCCGCCGACCGGACCACGCGCGACCAAACGGACTTCTTCTCCGTTCACGAAACCCAGTTCGCGCAGACGGCGCGCGATCGCATCGTTTGCATGCAGGTCCTGAACGCTTTCCACGCGCGCTGAAGCATGCAGCGGCAAATCTGACAACGTCACTGAATGGGCGCCTATGTAGAGTTGATAAGAATGGTTATCAATTCTAGCATCGCCGCGCTGCGTCATGGCGTCCCACCCCTGCACCGCTATGATTCGTCGGATTACCGTTCAAACAGGCATTACCAATGAGCGATGCATTGCTCGTGCAGCATCAGGGCGCGGTTGCGACCCTTTCCATGAACCGGCCGGACCTGCACAACGCCTTCGATGCGGCGCTGATCCAGTCATTGACCGAAACCTTGTCCAACCTGGGCGCAGACCCGGCCGTGCGGGCGGTGGTACTGGCAAGTACCGGCCCCTCCTTCTCGGCCGGTGCCGACCTGCAGTGGATGCGCTCCATGGCCAGCGCCAGCCAGGAAGAGAACCGCATCGACTCGCTGGCGTTGGCACGCCTGATGCGCACCCTGGATGAGTTGCCCAAGCCGACCATCGCCCGCGTGCAAGGGGCAGCCTTTGGCGGCGGCGTCGGCCTGGTGGCCTGCTGCGATATCGCCATTGCCGCCGATGGCGCGCGCTTCGGTCTGACCGAAAGCCGGCTCGGCCTGCTGCCCGCGGTGATTTCGCCGTATGTCATCGCCGCGATCGGCCCGCGCCAGGCGCGGCGCTGGTTCGCCACCGGCGAGCATTTCGACGCCACTACCGCGCAACAGATCGGCCTGGTCCACCAGGTAGTAGCCGCCGAAGCCTTGGACGCCGCCGTGCAGAGCCAGCTCAACCTGCTGGGCAAGGCAGGCCCGGTTGCCGCCGCATCGGCCAAGGTACTGGTTCGCGAGGTCCATGCTGCCCTGGGTGACCGCGATGGACTGGACCGCGCCAACGCCGGCCTGATCGCCGCCCTGCGCGCCTCCGATGAAGGCCGCGAAGGGCTGACCGCCTTCCTTGAGAAGCGCCCTCCCCGCTGGACCGCGCAGTAATCTGCGCTCCAGTCCAACCTGCGCCCACCTCCAGCTGAAGACCGCTCCATGAATGATTTCGTCCGTATCGTCGAGGTAGGCCCGCGTGACGGCCTGCAGAATGAAAAACAGCAAGTCGCCACTGCCGACAAGATCGAATTGATCGACCGGCTCTCGGCCACCGGCCTGCGCAGCATTGAAGCCACCAGCTTTGTCAGCCCCAAATGGGTGCCACAGCTGGCCGACGCCGCCGAGGTGTTTGCCGGCATCCAGCGCAAGCCGGGCGTCAGCTACCCGGTACTGGTGCCCAATGAACAGGGGTACGAGCGTGCCCTGGCGGTAGGTGTCACTGAGGTTGCCGTGTTCACTGCCGCCTCCGAGCAGTTCAACCGCACAAATACCAATGCCGGCATCGATGAGTCGCTGCAGCGCTTCGAACCCATCCTGGCCCGCGCCAAGGCTGATGGCGTGCGCGTGCGCGGTTATGTCTCCACGGTATTGGGCTGTCCCTACCAGGGCGAAGTGCCGTTGGCCGACGTGGTGCGCGTTGCCAGCCGCCTGCATGCCATGGGCTGTTATGAAATATCACTGGGCGACACCATTGGTGTCGGTACTCCGCTCAAGGCCCGCGCGATGCTGCAGGCCGTGGCCGCGGAATTGCCAATAGAGGCCCTGGCCGTGCATTTCCACGACACCTATGGGCAGGCGCTGGCCAATATCGCCAGCTGCCTGGAAGAAGGCGTGCGGGTGGTGGATTCGGCCGTGGCCGGCACCGGCGGCTGCCCCTATGCACGCGGTGCCAGTGGTAATGTCGCCAGCGAAGATGTTATTTACATGCTGCACGGCATGGGGATGCGTACCGGCGTGGATCTGCCGGCGCTGGCCGCTACGGGGAACTGGCTCGCTGAACGACTGGGCCGGCAGACAGGCAGCAAGACAGGAAGGGCATTGACAGTGTCATGACCGGAACCAGCCAGCTTGGGATATCTGACGACGGCGATCACCGCGCCGCGCATGTCGACGCGCTGGCTGGACTGGAACAAGTACTGCTACAACCCTTGCCATTGAGCCTGCAGCAGGCCTTGCTCGCTGCACGCTCAGCCCTGACCGAGGCCATGGCCGAGCGGCGACTGGCACAACGCCGCTACGCAGCCCTGTTCAATGCAGTGCCCGACCCGGTCAGCATCCTCAGCGCCACCGGCGTGGTACTGGACGTCAACAGTGCCGGGGTCCGCGCCTATGGCCGCACCCGCGAGGAGATCGTCGGCCAGCCCATCGAGCTGCTCAATCCAGACCTGCCTGCCGACCATCTTGAGCCGGTCTGGGAAACCCTCAATCGGGGCGAGACCTATGTGGTGGAAGTCACCAACATGCGCGGCGACGGCAGCCGCTTTCCGGTGGAGGTGCATTCGGCCACCATCGAGCATGACGACGCGCATTGCATCGTTGCCGTCGCCCGCGACCTGAGCCGACGCTGGCAGGCCGAAACGCGCTACCGCCTGCTGCTGGAGTCGATCGACAAGGGAGTGATGCTGTTCGACCGCCACCTGGGCATCATTTCCGCCAATCCCGCGGCACACCGCATTTTCAACCTCGGCAGCATTGCCCCGGCCAAGGTGCCGCTGCACAGCGACGAGTGGATCAGCGTCGATGAGCACGGTCGCCGGCTGCGGCCCGAGCAGTGGCCGGTAACCCGCTCCTTCGCCGAAGGCAGGACCATCCCCAGCACCATCATCGGCCTGTACCACCGTCCCAATGGACGGATGATCTGGATCTCGATCACCACGGTGCCGGTTTTTTCGGCTGGCTGCGACCTGCCCGACCACGTGTTCTCCCTGTTCAGTGACATCACCGAACTCAAGCGCGACCACGCCCTGTTCGACCGCGCCCAATCGCTGGCGCATATCGGCGGCTGGGAGTGGGATCGTGGCCAGCAGCGTCTCTATCTCACCGGCGAAGCACAGCGCATTCTTGGCCAGCAATCGGCACCTACCGACCTGGAGCAACTACTGGCCTGCCTGAGCAGCCTGTCGCGCCAGCAGCTACGCGATGCGCTGGAGCGCGTGGTGGAGCAGCGTACCGGCTTCGAGCTGGAACTGCAGGGCCAACGCGCCAGCGGCCACAGCTTCTGGATCAGGATGATCGGCGAGGTCGAGCTTGGCGACCTCGCCTCCACGCGTATCGCCGGCACCCTGCAGGACATCACCGAGCCCAAGCACGCCGAGCAGACCCTCAAGAACCAGGCCCGCACCGATCCACTGACCGGCATCATGAATCGCGATGCAGCACTTACCGACCTGGAAGCCCGGCTGAGCAATCCCTCGCACGCCGAGGTCGCCGTGCTCTACATCGATCTGGACCGCTTCAAGACCGTCAACGATGTGCTCGGCCACAACGCTGGCGACCTGCTGCTGATCGAAGCTACCCGCCGCATTGCCGATGCGATCGGCACCGAAGGCCTGCTGGCCCGCTTCGGCGGCGATGAGTTCGTGGTCACCTGCGACGCCCGCGAGCTGCCAAATCGACCGGAAAAGCTCGCCGAAGCCATCACCCGCGCCTTCGTCCCGCCATTCCAGTTCGGCAAGGACGAGTTCCCGGTCACCACCAGCATTGGTATTGCCCGTGCCCCCAAGGACGGCGTGCGCCCGCAGCAGCTGATCCAGAACGCCGATCTGGCCATGTACGAATGCAAGCGCCGCGACCGCAATGGGTGGCAACTGTTCTCGCCGGAACTGGCACGCCGCCAACGTGACCGCCTGCAGATCGAACGGCGCCTGCGCAAGGCGCTGGACCGCGACGAGTTCCGGCTGGTCTACCAGCCACAGGTGGATCTGCGCAGCGGCCAGATCATCGCCTGCGAAGCGCTGATCCGCTGGCGCAATCGCCAGCTTGGCGAGCTGCGCCCGGACATCTTCATCAGCCACGCCGAGAACACCGGCGACATTGTCCGCATCGGTGAATGGGTGCTGCACCAGGCCTGCCGCCAGATCCGCGAATGGCAGCGCGAAGGCCTGGGCATGATGCGGGTAGCCATCAACGTCTCCTACCGCCAGTTCAGCGGTGACCGCCTGGCACGCCAGGTGCGCGAGGTACTGGACCACTACAGCCTGCCGGGCAGCGCGCTGGAACTGGAGTTCACCGAGCGCGTCTTGATCGAAGACGCCCCGGCCACCCTGCGCACCTTTGCCGAGCTGCGCGCCATGGGCGTGGTGCTGACCATCGACGACTTCGGTGAGGGTTACAGCGCGCTCAACTACCTGCGCACCCTGCCCATCCACGGCCTCAAACTCAGCCAGCTGTTCATCAGCGGTGTACCTGGCAACCCTTCCGACGTCGCCGTCTGCGAGGCGGTCTGTGGCATCGCCCGCAGCCTCGGCCTGGGTCTGGTCGCCGAAGGCATCGAGTCCGAGGCGCAGCGCCAGTTCCTGCTCGGGCTCGGCGTGCCGGTTGGCCAGGGCTTCCTGTTTGCACCTGGCCTGTCGCCGCCTGATTTCAGCCGACAACTGACCAGGGCTGACCTGGCTGGCCCGGTACCACAGGTCTGATCACCCCAATCAGGCATGGATCGGCATCGGCTAGAATCGGCAGATCACTCAGCAGGATTGTTCCAATGCAGCTGTCTTCCGTTCGTGCCGTCATCACCGGCGGCGTCTCCGGGCTTGGTCTCGGTGTCGCCCAGTTCCTGGTTGCAAATGGCGGCAAGGTCGCCCTGTTCGACCTCAATGATGAAAAGGGCGCCGCTGCGGTCGCCGAACTGGGCGCCGACAATGCCCGCTACTTCACCACCAATGTCACCGACGAAGCCGGCGTTGCCACCAATCTGGCCGCCGCGCGTGAGTTCCTGGGCGGCTTGAACGTGGTGATGAACTGCGCCGGCATCCTCGGTGCTGGCCGAGTGCTCGGCCGCGAAGCGGCGATGCCGCTGGCCAACTTCCAGACCACCGTAATGGTCAACCTGGTCGGCAGCTTCAACGTCGCCAAGGCCGCCGCCGAACTGATGCAGCACAACGAAGCCAACGCCGACGGCGAACGCGGCGTGATCATCAATACCGCCTCGGTGGCTGCCTATGAAGGCCAGATCGGCCAGGCTGCCTATTCCGCCTCCAAGGGCGGCGTGGTCGGCATGACCCTGCCGATGGCGCGCGAGCTGTCACGCTTCGGTATCCGCGTGCTGACCATTGCCCCGGGCGTGTTCTGGACCCCGATGGTCGATGGCATGCCGGCGAACGTGCAGGAATCGCTGGCCGCCTCCATCCCGTTCCCGTCGCGTCTGGGCCAGCCGGCCGATTTCGCCAGTCTGGTCGGCCACATCATTGGCAATACCTACCTCAACGGTGAGACTATTCGCCTCGACGGCGCCGTACGTTTGGCACCGAAGTGACTCCGGAGCGGGGCTTGGGGATTCGGAACGGCGCGAAAGTGCCGTTCGATCAACCCCGGGACCCGCTTCTGGTTTTGCGAATATCCCATCCCGATTCCCCGATACCAGCGCTCAATCCATGAAAGCCAACGACATCAAGAAAGGCAACGTCGTCGAGTACAACAACGGCGTCTACCAGATCCGCGACATCGAGCGCAGCTCGCCGCAGGGCCGGGGCGGCAACGTCCGCTTCCGCTTCATCATGTATAGCGTGCCGGGCGGCAACAAGCTCGATGCCAGCTTCGATGCCGATGACAACCTGCCGGAAGTCGAGCTGCTGCGTCGCCAGTCCACCTTCTCCTACATGGATGGCGATGCCTTCGTGTTCATGGATGACGAGGACTACACCCCGTACACGCTGGACGCCGAGGTCATCGGCGACGACGCCGGCTACATCACCGAAGGCCTGACCGGCATCTACGTGCAGGTCATCGACGACCAGCCGGTCGCCGTGCAGATGCCGCAGCACGTGACCCTGGAAGTGATCGAGACCCCGCCGGAACTGAAGGGCGGCACCGCCACCAAGCGCCCGAAGCCGGCCAAGCTCAGCACCGGCCTGGAAATCATGGTGCCGGAGTACATCGTCAACGGCGAACGCATCCTGGTGAACACCACCACCGGTGAATTCGGCGGCCGCGCTGATTGATTGACTGCAGCCCCCTGCCCAAGGGCGGGGGCTGTCGTGACTGGTTTGTGGGAGCGGCATAAGCCGCGAAGCTGGCTATCCGTACGACGCTGGTTTTCTGAGGAGCTCAGGATCTGAAGCCCTGTCGGCTTCGCGGCTTACGCCGCTCCCACAGTCCCAGCCGCAGCCTCGATAGCGACCGGAAAATACAGCGACACCGCAGCCCCGCCCAGCGTCGAGGTACCAATGGTCGCCGTGCCACCAGACTGCGCCGCAAAGCCATACACCTGGCTCAGCCCCAGCCCGCTGCCATCACCCACGCTCTTGGTGGTGAAGAACGGCTCGAACACGCTCTCCTGGATCTCGGCTTGGATGCCCGGCCCACTGTCACCAACGCAGATGCAGACGAACTGCCCGGCCTCACCCGCGCCCGACGGCACGATGATGCTTTCAAGCCGCGCCGACAACAGCACCTTGCCAACACCGTGCATGGCATCGCGACTATTGCTCAGCAGGTTCAACAAAGCCGCTTCCAGCTGACCGATGTCCACCGAGATCGGCGGCAATTGTTCGGCCAGACTCACGTTCAACTGGATGGTTTCGCCGCAGACGCGGCGGTAGAGTTCCAGCGAGGCATTGAGCAGATCGTCCACCTGGCTCAGCTGCGGCACCAGTGTCTGCCCACGCCCGAACGCCAGCATCTGACGGGTCAACTGGGTGCCACGGCCGACCGCGCGGTGGGCGATGTCCAGGATGCGGCGCACGCTCTCGTCGCCGGAGCGGCGCAGCGACAGCATGTCCAGGCTGTTGCCGATCACCGACAGCAGGTTGTTGAAGTCGTGCGACAGGCCCAGAGTCAACTTGCCCACCGCATCCAGACGCTGCGCGCGCAAGGCGACCTCCTGTGCCTCGCGTACCCGCTTCTGGGTCTGGAATGCTTCGGTGACGTCACGGATCAATACCAGCACGCGCGCACCGCGCTGGTCGGCTACCCGCTCCAATATCATCGATGCGCGAAAACGGCCGCCATCCTTGCGCACCATCGCCAGGCTGAGCTGATCGCTGCCCTGCTGCAGCGTGCGTGCCACTGCCTGTTGCGCTGCGCCACGCTGCGTGTCGGCAGCGCTGAATAAATGCGAGAACGGCAGTCCGCGGATCTCTTCGCAGGCATAGCCAAATACCGTTGCTACCCCAGCATTGCAGCTGAGCACCTGACCACCAGGATCAAGCTGGAGAATCGCGCAGGAGCGCAGCTTCAACACATCCTCGGCCATCGCATCGACCGTCTGCTGCTCAGTACCAATCAACCGCGCTCTCCTGAAAACCGACCCGGACGACGCTCATCGAGCGTCGCCGCCTCCCCTGATTGCGTACCGTACCCTAAACGCAGCCTCTGCCGCAGGTACAGCAGGTTCGCTTCGATCTGCCCCATCCGCGCGCGCTGTGCTCCGGGCAAGGCGGCCAAGGCTGCGTCACGCAGGGCCTTCCATTGTTGCTGGGCTAGCCCCGCCCCAGCGGCAGCCTCGGCGCTCAAATGCGCCTGTTCATCCGCATCGGGGATGCCATAGCTCTGCCCCGGCCCCAGCAGGCTACCAGGGGCCAGCAGCACGGCAGACCGCTCCATCAGCGCCTGGAAGTCCGCCATCTCCGGCAGCCGCTTGCCACCGGCAAGCAGACTGCGTTTGAGCACATCGGCTGCAGCCACCTCCCCCCGTCGCCATGCGGCCTGTTCCAGCAACAGCATGGCTGCCAGCACCTGATCATCGGCCTGCCGCATCCAAGTCCGGCGTTGTGTGGGCGGCAGCGCCAACCATGCCTCCACGTCCTTGGCCGGCAACGGCAGGGCCTTGCGTGCGATCTCGAATACCAGCGCGTAGTGGGCAGCGGCCGACTCGAAGTAATAGCCGCCGCGCAGCGCGGTCGCGCGGTCGCGTGGCGGATCGGCCAATGCTTCGGCACGCAGGCTTTGCAGCAAACCGGTTGGGGTGATCGACAGCAGATCTGCAGAGCCAAGCCGCGGTGCGCCGTCGCCAAGCAACTTGCCGGTTTCCACCGCGCAATTGTTGCTGATGAAGTAATAGCGCCCGTCGTAGTCCCAGTGCAGCCGCGCCGCCTGCTGCAGCACCGCGTTGATCTCATCACGCTGAAGGCGCAGCGGAGTGGATGAGACCCCGCGCAGCTCGACCTTGGTGTATTCCTCTATCACCCGGCTCAGCGGTAGCACGAACAACCGCGACGGATAGGAGCCGGTCAGCCCACGCCAGCTGGATATCTGCACATCACCGACGAAGGCGCGGAACGACAGCACCAGGTGGTACTGCAGATCCATCCGGCAGGCCGGGCCAGGCCTACGCCCCGGCGCGCAGACCACAAGCCGCAGCATGCTGTGGCCCCAGCGGCTCATCAGCTTCTCATTGCCTTCGGCCAGCAGATAGTCGATTTCGTAGACCCGTGCCGGGTCGAGATCAAGCAGGTCGGCCAGGCCTTCCTGCTCACCGGCCTGCATGAACGGCAATGCCTGCGGGCACAGCACCACGTCCAACTGCCTCGGCGCGCCAAGGTTTTCGCCGAACCAGGCATGCAGAAGCGGACGCCGGCAGGCGTAGTCCGGATCCAGCAGATAGTGCTCAAGGTTCACCGCGAAGAACTCGGTCGGGCTCTCCAACTCGTAGCGATCGGGGCTGCGCAAGCTGAAGTGGTTGCGCCCACGCCCCGGCCACAGCGGCCGTTGCTGCCAACCTGCCAGATCCAGAAAGCGCGGTTGACGTGACCAGCCGCCGATGGCGGAACGGTCCAACGCATGTCCCAGCTCATGGATAAGCGCGGCACGTGCCTGTTGCCACGCCTGGACCGAGGCGTCCGAAGATGCGGAGTCGCCCTGCAACAACAGTGGCAACAGGCGCTTGTCCAAGCCAAGTTCACGCCCGCGCGCCCTGCCCTGGACGTGCTCAGGCAAGTCGTCGCGCCAGCGTAGCTGCAGCATCAAGGAGCTGCTGCCCTCGATGCCGGCAGGAATGCGTCCCAGCACGTCATCAATCAGTCGCTGGCTGGCCAGCACCTGCGCCGAGTCCAGCGACGGCGCGGTTGTCTGCAGCTCGATCCGCAGTGCCGCCTGCAGGGGCGCGGCGCTGCAGAGCAACAGCAACACCGCCAGCCACCGCGCGGGCGGCAGCCGGCGGAGCTTCATCACAGGGCCAGGATCTTCCGGGCCAGCTCCATGTCGCTGGCGTCGCGCGCAGCGGCATCACGCTCACGCAGCTGGATCAAGGCCGCTTCCAGCCATGCGCCACGGATTTCGCCATTGCTGGCAACAAAACCCGCTGCGTCTTCGCGCGCATCCAGCAGCACCTTGTCGTCGCCCGAGGAACTGCCCGAGGAATTGGACGATGCGCCCGATGCGGAACCGGCCGACGTGCCTGCAAAGCTGGAGGCGAATGCCGACATCGGCAGGGCAATCAAGGCGCAGAACAGGATCTTACGGATCATCGGCAGGTCAACATCGGGCATGAAGGACGCCAAGAGTAACCACCACCGCTCACAGTTGGAACCTGCCGCCGCCCTGCCCGGCTGATCCGTTCATCATCTCCCGACTCCGGAACGCCCCCGCGAAACCGGCAAACGCAGCTGCAGCCAGCGCCAACTGCCATCCACCACCACATAGAACACCGGCACGAAAAACACCGCCAACACGGTTGCAGTCACCATTCCACCAAACACGCCGGTACCGATGGCCTGCTGGGTTTCCCGCGATGCGCCCTGTGCCAGCATCAACGGCATCACGCCCAGTGCAAACGCCATCGACGTCATCAGGATAGGCCGCAGGCGCAGCCGCGCCGCCCGCAATGCGGCCTGCGCCGCTGTCATCCCCTGCTGCTGCAGCTGTCGCGCGAACTCAACGATCAGGATCGCATTCTTCGCCGACAGGCCGATCACCGTGATCATGCCGACCTTGAAGAAAATGTCGTTGGGCATGCCACGCAACATTACCGCCGCCACCGCCCCCAACAGGCCAAGCGGCACCACCAACATCACCGCCATCGGGATCGACCAGCTCTCGTACAGCGCTGCGAGCACCAGAAATACCACCAGCATCGATATCAGCAGCAGCCATGGCGCTTGTGCGCCCGAGGTCTTCTCCTGCAGCGACTGGCTGGTCCATTGCAGCGCAAAGCCTGGCGGCAGCTGCGCGGCCAGCCGTTCCATCTCGGCCATGGCTTGCCCGGTGGAGACGCCTTCGGCAGGCGCACCAGACACATTCAGCGCGGGGAACCCAAGGTAGCGCTGCAACTGCAATGGCGACTCCTCCCAGTGCGGGCTCACCAGCTCCGCAAGTGCAACCATGCCGCCCTGGGCATTGCGCACATGCAGTCGCAACACGTCCTCGACCTCCATCCGGAACGGCGCATCTGCCTGCAGGATCACCTGCTGCAGGCGCCCCGCATTGGGGAAGTCATTGACGTACTGCGAACCCATCGCCACTGACAGCGTATTGCTGATGTCGGCAAATCCAACGCCCATCGCCTCGGCCTTGGCGCGGTCTATCTGCAGCCGCACGCTGTTGCCCGATGGCAGGCCATCAGCATGCACCTCGCCCAGCAAGGGGCTGGCCTGGGCCAACGCCAACAGCTGCTTCTGCGCCGCGCGCAGCTGCTGCTGGGTCTGGCCGGTGCGCGCCTGCAACGCAAGACTGAAGCCGGAGGAGTTGCCCAGACTATCGATCGCCGGGGGCGTCACACTGATCACCTGGCCTTCGCCGGTAGCCGCCATCGCTTTCAGGGTGGCCGCCACCTCGCCGGTGGCGGTGGCACCGTCGCGCTCACCCCAGTCCTTGAGCATGGTGTAAGCCATCGCTGCACTGGGGCCAGATCCGGCAAAACTGTAGCCGGTGATTACCTGATTGGCGGCGATGCCTGGCCGCGAGGCGATATGTGCCTCGTAGGCCTGGACCACGGCCAGGGTTCGTTCCGCAGTCGCTTCGGCCGGCAACTGGATCGAGGTCATGAAGTAGCCCTGATCCTCTTCCGGCAGGAAGGCGCCCGGCAGCCATTGCAGGCCCAGCAGCAGCACCAGCACCAGGCCGGCGAACACCCCCATGACGCGTCCACAGCGGCGCAGCACCGCAGCTACACCGCGGTGATAGCGCCCACTCATGCGGGCAAAACCACGATTGAATGCAGCGAACACGCGACCGCGCGGACGCTCATCCGCAACCGGCCGCAGCAGCGTTGCGCACAAGGCCGGGGTCAAGCTCAGCGCCAGCAACGCCGAGATCAGGATCGCCACCGCCATCGACACGGTGAACTGGCGATAGATCGCGCCCACCGAGCCACTGGCGAAGGCCATGGGGATGAACACCGCCGTCAGCACCAGGGTGATGCCGACCACCGCGCTGGTCAGTTCGCGCATCGCCTTGATCGTGGCCTCGCGTGGCGCCAAGCCTTCCTCGGCCATGATCCGCTCAACGCCTTCGACCACCACGATCGCATCATCGACGATGATGCCGATCGCCAGCACCATGCCGAACATGGTCAGCACGTTGATCGAGAAGCCCAACGCCAGCATCACCGCAAAGGTGCCCAGCAGCGCGATCGGCGCCACCAGTGCCGGCACCAGGGTGTAGCGCCAGTCCTGCAGGAACAGGAACATCACCGCGAACACCAGCAGCATCGCCTCCAGCAGGGTCTGCAATACCTTCTGGATGGATATCTTCACGAAGGGTGCGGTATCGAACGGAATGCTGCTTTCGACACCCGGCGGCAGCAGGGACTGCAACTCGGCCATGCGTGCGCGCACCGCCGATGAGGTACTCACCGCATTCGCGCCTGGACGCAGCTGGATGCCGGCTGCGGTAGCCACCTGTCCGTCCTCACGGGTACCCCAGGCATAACTCTGCGCACCGAGCTCCACCCGTGCCACATCGCCGAGCAGCACCCGCGCGCCGTCGGCATGCGCACGCAATACGATCGCTGCGAACTGCGCCGGCGTGCTCAGCTGCCCATCGGCAACCAAGGGCACGGTGATGCGCTGCCCCGCCACGCTTGGCGAGTCACCAATGCGGCCCGGGGCGATGTTCTGGTTCTGCTGTTCGATGGCGCTGACCACGTCGCCCACGGTAAGTTCATAGCCGGCCAACGCGGTGGGGTCCAACCAGATCCGCATGGCTTGCTCGGCACCGAACAATTGCACCCGGCCAACCCCGTCGATGCGCCGCAGCTCCTCGATGATGTTGCGTGCCATGAAATCGCCTAGCTGCGCTTCGTCAACGCTGCCGTCAGGCGATTTCAGCCCTACCAGCATCAGAAAGCCGGAACCGGATGCCTCCACATACAGGCCACTCTGGCGCACACTGGCCGGCAAGCGCGGTTCGATGGCCTTGATCCTGTTCTGTACGTCCACCTGCGCCATTTCCGGGTTGGTACCCGGGGCGAAGGTGGCAGTGATCGAAGCCTCACCGGAGGTATCCACCGAAGATTGGAAGTACAGCAGGTGCTTGACGCTGGACAGCTCGCGCTCGATCAAGCCGACAACCGAGTCATCAAGCGTCTGTGGACTGGCGCCGGGGTAACTGGCGTAGATGCTGACGCTGGTTGGCGCTACCGCCGGGTAGCGTTCCACCGCAAGTTTGGGAATTGCCAACACGCCGGCCAGCACGATGAAGGTCGCCAGCACCCAGGCGAATACCGGGCGATCAATGAAGAAACGAGCCATGTCTTACCTTCAGTTGTTGCTGGATGCGACTGAGGCCTTGCCGGACGCCGACACTGGCACCGGCTGCCATGGCGAGGTTTCGACCAGCCGCCCTTCCTGCAGCCGTTCCTGCCCCACCACCACCACCCGCTCACCGACCTGCAGACCGCTACGCACGATCCACTGCCGGTCCACGCTGCCGTCGATTTCGATGGTGCGGATGACCGCCTTGCCGTCACCGCCGATCACCCAAGCGTAGGTCTGGCCACCGGCACTGCGAAGCACCGCCTGCTGCGGCAGCAGCGGCGATTGGCTGGCGGCACCACGCGGCACCCGCGCGCGTACGAACATGCCCGGCAACAGGTCGCGATTCGGGTTGTCGACCAACACCCGCAGCACCACATCGCCGGTACGGGCGTCGACATTGATACCCGAGAACAGCAGCTGCCCGGCCCGCTCATGCTCCTGACCATTGGCACCGATGATCGCTACCGGCAACGCACCGCCGTCAGCCATGCCCTTGCGCATCTGCGGCAACTGCGAAGCCGGCTGCCGCACATCCACATAGACCTGGTCGATCTGCTGCACCAGCGCCATCGGCTCGCTGTCGGCAGCGTCCACCAACGCCCCTTCGGTCACCATGGCCTGGTCGATGCGACCGGCAATGGGTGCACTGACCGTGGCATAGCGCAGATCCAACTGGCGCCTGGCCAGGATCGCCCTGGCTTCGGCGACCGCTGCACGCGCCTGCTCATACTCGAACGCCGCATCATCACGGTGCTGCTGGCTGACCGCCTGCGCGTCGGCCAGTGCCTGCAGACGCTGCGCCTGCACCCGGCTGCGCGAGAGCGCCGCCTCGCTGCGCTGCAAGGCCGCCAACGCTGAATCGACATCAGCCCGGAATGCCGACGGATCGATCTGGAACAGCGCCTGCCCGGCAGTGACCTCGGCACCCTGCTCGAACAAACGCTTGCGCACGATGCCACCAACCTGCGCGCGGATCTGCGCCGTACGCAACGCCGCTACCCGCCCCTGCAATTCGTCATCACGTTGCACGCGCTGAGCGGCAACCGTGAGCACGCTTACCTTTGGCGCTGCTTCCGCAGGTGCTTCAGGGGAGGAGCAGGCCGTCATGGCCAAAACCAAGGCCGCACACGCGGCCGCCGTAATCCGTCGAATGGTCATCGCTACACGTGGTACTGGAAAGCCTGCAGGAACGCAGGCGCGCAGTGTGGCTGCCGATGATGGGGTTTCGATGGAGGGAATGTGGAGATAGCATGGAGGCTAGAACCTTTCGGTCCCTACCCGGCAATGACTGCACATCTACCCGCCGCCGCGATGGCGCAATGGGACCGCTCCCATGATGCACTTGTCCTCATCGTCGAGGACGAAACCGAGATCGCCGACATCATTGCTGCCTATCTGGAGCGTGAGAAGCTGCGTGTCGTGCGGGCCAGCGACGGCCTCACCGCGCTGGAGCTGCATCGCAGTGCCCGTCCCGATCTGGTGTTGCTGGATGTGCAGCTGCCCGGCATCGACGGCTGGGGCGTGCTGTCACAACTGCGTCAGGGCAGCGACACTCCGATCATCATGCTGACTGCATTGGACCAGGACCTGGACAAGCTCACCGCATTGCGGATGGGTGCCGACGACTACGTGGTCAAGCCGTTCAACCCGGCCGAGGTCGCCGCCCGGGTACGCGCCGTACTGCGCCGCACCCTGCGCTCCGCGCCGCGACAGGTCGCCACATCGTTGCGCGCAGGGCCGTTGCTGATCGACCCACAGACCCATTCGGTGCACGTCGAGGGCGAAGGCTACAGCCATGAACTATTGCTTACGCTCACCGAATTCAAGCTGCTGCACTGCATGGCACTGGCACCCACCCGCATCTTCAGCCGCAGCGAGCTGATGCACCAGTGCCTGCCCGAGAGCGAGGCACTGGAACGCACCGTCGACAGCCATGTCAGCAAGCTGCGGCGCAAGCTCGATGACGTAGGCGTGACCAACATGCCGGCCAGTGTGCGCGGTGTCGGCTACCGTCTGGCGGCGGATCGCTGATGCGCCGCCCCGGGCTCAATCGACACATCGTCATGTCGATGTCGCTGATGGTCATCGGCGTCATCTTGATGATGGCCTTGTCCTCCTGCCTGCTGTACGCGATTCTGGTCGATTCCTATCCAGTCAGCATGCTGGAACTGCGGGAATGGTTGCCCACTGGCCCCGATCTGGCTTGGATGGCGTGCGTCACCGCTATCGGCTTGGCCTTGGCATTGGCCACGTCGATCCGACTCTCCCGCCGCATCGTGTCTCCGCTCAACACTTTGATGGAATCGGTGCGCGCGCTCGCCGATGGCGACCTGGGCGTGCGTGCCAGCGCCAGCGACGATGCGCTGGATGAGGTCGCCCTGCTGGTCGAGGACTTCAACACCATGGCCGCACGCCTGCAGCACATGGACCGCGAACGCACGCTGTGGCACGCGGCGATCGCACATGAGCTGCGCACGCCATTGACCATCCTGCGCGGCCGTCTGCAAGGCTTGGCTGATGGTGTGTTCCAGCCGGACGAAGCGCAGTTCCGCAGCCTGCTGGCACAGGTGGAAGGGCTGTCGCGACTGATCGAGGACCTGCGCGTGCTTGGGTTGGCCGGCAACGGCAGGCTCGACGTGCGACGTGCGCCCACCGACGTGGTGCAGGAAGTGCATTCGGTGATGACCATGGTCGACCCCGCGTTCCGCAGCGCCGGTTCCGTGCTGGAGCTGGAAACCCACCGCGACGAACACCTGGCGTATTGCGACCCGACCCGGCTGCGCCAGGCCCTGCTTGCCCTGCTGGAGAACGCGCGCCGCTATGCCAGCCCGGGGCGGGTGCGGATTTCAATCCAGGACGGCAAAGACCACGTGCAGCTGGCCATCGAGGACAACGGCCCGGGTATCGAGGCCCACCTGCAGCCGCATGTCTTCGATCCGTTCATGCGCGGCGATGGCTCGCGCTCGCGCCAAGGTGGTGGCAGCGGACTCGGACTTGCCGTGGTCAAGGCAATTGCCGATGCCCACGGCGGCCATGTCTGCTGCAGCAGCGGCGCCCAAGGTGGCAGCCGCTTCGTGCTGGAACTGCCGCGCGAGTAGCTGCTCCCTCCGGGAGTTCGCGCGGCCAGCTGCGCGGTTACTGATCGAACAGCTTGCCCGGGTTCAACAACCAGTTCGGATCGAACGTGCGCTTGACGCTACGCATCAACGCGACTTCGGCCTCGCTACGGGTGCTGGAGAGATAGGCCTTCTTGACCAGGCCGATACCGTGCTCGGCCGAAATGCTGCCATCAAACCGCAGCAGCACCTGCGCCAGCAGCTTGGTCACGTGCTCGCACTGGCTGAGGAATTCGGCGTCACTGGTGTCATCGGGCTTCAGCACGTTGATGTGCAGGTTGCCGTCGCCGATATGGCCAAACCACACCACCTCGAAGTGCGGATAGGCGCCATTGATCAGCGCCTGGGTTTCGGCCAGGAAGGCCGGCATTGCCGAGATCCGTACCGACACATCGTTCTTGTACGGCTTGTAGCGCGCCACCGACTCGGTGATGCCTTCGCGCAGACGCCACAGCTGCTGCGCCTGTGCTTCGCTGGTGCTGATCACGCCGTCCAGCACCCAGCCTTGCTCCATGCAATGCTCGAACGCCGCCAGCGCGGCGGCTTCGCCTGCCTCGTCAGCCGAGGCGTATTCGGTCACCACGTAATACGGGTGAATCTCCTCGAACGGATACTGCGCGCCATGCGCGGTGACGTGCTTGACCGCCAGGTCGGTGAAGAACTCGAAGGCCTCCAGCTGCAGACGTTCGCGGAAGGCAGAGAACACCTGCATCAGCACTTCGAACGACGGCAACGCCAGCACCATCACATTGGTGGCCGGCGGTGGATCGGTCAGCTTCAAGGTTGCTTCGACCACGATGCCGAGCGTGCCTTCCGAGCCGATCATCAACTGGCGGAAGTCGTAGCCGCTGGAGTTCTTGATCAAGCCCTTGTTGAGCTCCAGCAGTTCGCCGTTGCCGGCAACCACCTTGAGCCCAGCGATCCACTCGCGGGTATTGCCATAACGGATCACGCGGATACCGCCGGCGTTGGTGGCGATATTGCCGCCGATGGAACAGGAGCCACGCGCGGCGAAATCCACCGGATAGATCAGCCCATGTTCCTTGGCGGTGTTGTGCACCGCTTCCAGCGGCATGCCGGCCTGCACCACCAAGGTGCGATCCACCGCGTCAAAGCCTAGCGGCTTGTTCATGCGCTCCAGGCTCAGCACCAGTTCGCCGTTGGCCGCAACCGCGCCGCCGGACAGGCCGGTGCGGCCACCCGAAGGCACCACGGCCACTTTGTGTTCATTGGCCCAGCGCACCACTGCCTGCACTTCCTCGACACTGCCCGGCAGGGCAATGGCCAGCGGAGCCGGTGCCCAGCGCCGGGTCCAATCGCGTCCGTAATGCTCCAGATCACCCGGCTCGGTCTTCAGACGCAGGTCGGGACAGGACTGCAACAGGGATTCCAGGCGCGGATCGGTCATGGCGGTGTTTCGGCGGCGTGAAAGCCGCCAAGCGTGACAGCCCTGCCGCGCCCCGTCCAGTCGCCGCGACGGCCCGCCGCGCCACGATCTGGATTTCATATGAAACCTTTTCCCATCAATGCTTTGCCGCGTTGCGCAGCGCACAAAACAGCGCTCCGTTCTGGCATAGTTGGCGGCCTACCCACCTTCGCCGCCGTACACGACATGTCGCCCAAGAAGACCTCGTTCCCGAAGCAGGACATCCGCGTTTTGTTGCTTGAGGGGGTCAGCCAGACCGCCGTGGACGTCTTCAAGGCGGCCGGCTATTCGCAGATCGAGCTGTACAGCAAGTCCTTGCCCGAGGACGAACTGAAGGAACGCATCGCCGAAGCCCACATCGTGGGCATCCGTTCGCGCACCCACCTCAGCGCTGAGGTGCTGGCCCATGCCAAGCGTCTGATCGCTGTCGGTTGCTTCTGCATCGGCACCAACCAGGTCGACCTGGAAGCCGCCGAGCTGGCAGGCATTCCGGTCTTCAACGCGCCGTACTCCAACACCCGTTCGGTTGCCGAACTGGTGATCGCCGAGGCGATCATGCTGACCCGCGGCATCCCGCAGAAGAACGCCGAATGCCACCGCGGCGGCTGGTCCAAGTCGGCCGCCGGCAGCCATGAAGTGCGCGGCAAAACCCTGGGCATCATCGGCTACGGCCATATCGGCACCCAGGTCGGCGTACTGGCCGAGGCGCTGGGCATGCACGTGATCTTCCATGACATCGAAACCAAGCTGTCGTTGGGCAACGCGCACCCGGCAATCAGCCTGGACGACCTGCTGGCGCGCTCGGACGTGGTCACCCTGCACGTGCCGGAGAACGGCTCCACACAGTGGATGATCGGCGCCGAGCAGTTGGGCAAGATGAAGAAGGGCGCGCACCTGATCAATGCAGCGCGCGGCACCGTGGTCGATATCGCGGCGCTGGATGCGGCACTGGGTTCAGGCCATCTAGGCGGTGCCGCCGTGGACGTGTTCCCGGTCGAGCCCAAGGGCAATGGCGACCTGTTCGAATCGCCGCTGACCGCGCATGACAATGTGATCCTGACCCCGCACGTCGGCGGTTCCACGCTGGAAGCACAGGAAAACATCGGCGTTGAAGTGGCGGCCAAGCTGGTGCGTTACAGCGACAACGGCTCGACCCTGTCGGCCGTCAATTTCCCGGAAGTCACCCTGCCGGAGCATGAGCAGAGCCTGCGCCTGCTGCACATCCACCGCAACGTGCCGGGCGTGCTGTCCAAGATCAACGAGATCTTCTCGCGCCACAACCTCAACATCGACGGCCAGTTCCTGCGCACCGATCCCAAGGTCGGCTACGTGGTGATCGACATCACCGCCAGCGAAGAGCAGGCCACCGCCATCCGCGAAGAGCTGGCCGCGATCCAGGGCACCCTGCGCACCCGCATCCTGTACTAACGCCCCGGTAGTGCCGAGCCATGCTCGGCAGGGGCCTTACCAGCAAAAGCTGCCCTCACCCCAACCCCTCTCCCGCAGGCGGGAGAGGGGCTAGATTGGCTACGCGCAGCAGCACTACGTAGTGCCGAGCCATGCTCGGCAGGGGCTCTACCGGTCCCGTCGGAATATTGTGGGAGCGGCGTCAGCCGCGAAGCGGCTGGATTTCCAGGTTGCGGGGGCATTACCAGCGACCGGTCGCTGCCCGCTTCGCGGCTGACGCAGCTCCCACACGCCCGTTTTATCTCTGCAGCCACCGGTTTGCCATCCGCCGCATGGATTCATCTTGGTCATTGGCGATCTCGGCTACCGGCCGCCACGCCAGCTCCAGCGATTCCTCGCTGACCACGAACTTCTCGTTGCTTCCCGCAACAACCACATAGCGCACGTCATAGTGCCAATGACCAGGAACATCCTTGCGCTCGGGAATCCAGTGCCTGTCCAGATCAAAAATATCGCCCGACGCCAACGACAGGCCCGGCAGGCCGGATTCCTCTTCGGCCTCGCGCAGCGCTACCGCGCTCAGATCATGGTCGCCATCGGCATGCCCACCCAACTGCAACCAGCGCTGCAGCTTGCGGTGGTGGGTGAGCAACACGCGCTGGCCATCGGCGCTGACCAACCAGGCGCTACCAGTGAAATGACCAGCCAGACGCTCGCGGGTGAATGGGTCCACCCCCTCTTCGCCGAGCAGGGCCAGGAAGGCCTGCGCCACCTCCCCCTGCTCCCGGTGACGCCGGGAATAGTCCTCAAATGCTTGACGCAGCTGTAGATCCTCGCCGTGCATGACTGTAAGCACATCCAATCCAATCAATCCGACAGCCATTATCGCTGTCGATGTTGCAGTTGCGCTTGTCGAGTTTCGCTACCTTTGGCAAGGTAGAGCGGTTGCCGACCGTTCAGCTTGCGTCGCCATACAACCGGCCCCGTCGCCCCAGCGCGTTCGGGCCAATACACAGCTCGGGAATTTGCGGAATGCTTAAAGCACTGTTGAGGGTCAAGCCGGTCGAACCGGCCGCACATGTCGATGCCGGTGAGCCGATCGAAGGCAGCCTGCAAGGCGAAGCCACACTCAAGCGCACCCTCACCGCCAAGCATCTGATCCTGCTGGGCATTGGTGCGGTGATCGGCGCCGGCATCTTCGTGCTGACCGGCCAGGCTGCGGCCAACCACGCCGGGCCGGCGGTGATGCTGTCCTTCGTCTTCGCCGGCATTGCCTGTGCATTGGCCGGTCTTTGCTACGCAGAATTCGCGGCGATGATGCCGGTCTCTGGCAGCGCCTACTCCTATTCCTACGCCACCCTGGGCGAAGGCATGGCCTGGTTCATCGGCTGGTGCCTGGTACTGGAATACCTGTTCGCCTCGGCCTCGGTAGCGGTCGGTTGGTCGGCCTATCTGATCAGCTTCATCACAACCACGCTGCACATGCCCTTCCCCGATGCCTTGTCGGCGGCACCGCTGGCCTGGACCGGCAGCGAGTTCGTCAACTCGGGCAAGCTGTTCAACCTGCCCGCGGTGTTGATCGTGGCGGCCATTACCGGCCTGCTCTACGTCGGCGTGACCCAGTCCACCTTGGTCAATGCCATCATCGTTGCGATAAAGATCACCGTGATCTGTCTGTTCGTAGGCTTCGGCATCCAGTACATCGACCCGGCCAACTGGCAGCCGTTCATCCCTGAGAACACCGGCACCTTCGGTGAATTTGGCTGGAGTGGCGTGTTCCGTGCCGCCACCATCGTGTTCTTCGCCTATATCGGTTTCGATGCCGTTTCGACCGCCGCCGGTGAGACCAAGGACCCGCAGAAGAACATGCCGATCGGCCTGCTCGGTTCGCTGGCCGTCTGCACCCTGGTTTACATCGTGGTCTGCGCGGTGCTTACCGGTATGCTGCCGTACAACCTGCTCGGCACCGACAAACCGGTGGCCACCGCACTGGAAGCCTATCCCAGCCTGTCCTGGCTCAAGACCGCAGTCGAGATCGGCGCCATCGCCGGCCTGTCTTCGGTGGTGCTGGTGATGATGATGGGTCAGTCGCGCATCGCCTACACCATCTCCCGCGACGGCCTGCTGCCGAAGATGTTCGGCAAGGTCCATCCGCGCTTCCGCACCCCGTACGTCAGCACGGTGGTTGTAGGCGTGCTGGCTGCCCTGCTGGCCGGCCTGGTGCCGTTGAATGTGCTGGGCGAGCTGGTGTCGATGGGCACCCTGCTGGCCTTCGCTACGGTCTGCATCGGCGTACTGGTGCTGCGTCGTACCAAGCCGGACATCGTGCGCCCGTTCAAGGTGCCGGCCGCATGGTTGATCTGCCCGCTGGGCGCACTGGCTTGCCTGGCCTTGTTCATGCAGGCCTTCGTGGTGCATTGGCACCTGTTCGTTGGCTGGACACTGCTGGGCCTGTGCATCTATTTCGGCTACGGCATCCGCAACAGCAAGCTGAACAAGCAAGCCTGATCCACACCCCGACCGGCGCCTTGCGCGCCGGTTTTCTTTTGCGCGCCCGCCGCGCACCGATGAGCGAAGACCCGAAACATGTTCAAGCAACTCTGGGCCACCAAACATCCACACGCCGCACATGAGGAAGCCAATGGCCTGAGTCTGCGCCGCACCCTCGGCCCCTGGGGGTTGACCGCACTGGGCATCGGCGCGGTGATCGGCGGCGGTATCTTCGTCATCACCGGCCAGGCCGCGGCCAACCATGCCGGCCCGGCGATCATGCTGTCGTTCGTGCTGGCGGCCATCTGCTGCGCGTTCTGCGCGCTGGCCTACGCCGAGTTTGCCTCGATGGTGCCGGTCTCCGGCAGTGCGTACACCTATACCTACGCCACCTTCGGCGAGCTGTCGGCCTGGTTCATCGGCTGGATGCTGGTCCTGGAGTACGGCGTTTCGGCTTCGGCAGTGGCTGTCAGCTGGACGGGCTATTTCCTGAGCTTCCTCGCCCATTTCGACATCCACCTGCCAGCAGCCTTGGTCAGTGCGCCGCTGGATGCACAGCTCAAGCCCACCGGCGCCATCGCCAACATCCCCGCGGCGATCCTGGTGCTGCTGCTGACCTGGCTGTGCTACGTCGGCATCAGCAAGTCCTCGGCGATGAACATGGCCATGGTGGTGCTCAAGACTGGCCTGATCATCCTGGTGATCGTGGCCGGCTGGAAGTACGTGGACACCAGCAACTGGACCCCGTTCATCCCCGCCAACGAAGGCCCCGGCAAGTACGGCTTTGAAGGCGTGCTGCGCGGCGCGGCGATGGTGTTCTTCGCCTATATCGGCTTTGAAGCAGTGTCGGTGGCAGCGCAGGAATCGCACCGCCCGCAGCGCGACCTGCCGATCGGCATGTTGTTGTCGCTGGTGATCTGCACCGTGCTGTACATCGCAATGGCTGCCGTGATGACCGGTCTGGTGCCTTACCAGTTGCTGGGCACGGCCGAGCCGGTGGTCACCGCCGTTGCCGCGCACCCGCAGCTGGATTGGCTGCGCATCATCGTCGAAGTCGGCGCACTGATCGGCCTGGCTTCGGTGGTGCTGGTGATGGTGATCGGCCAACCGCGCATCTTCATGATCATGGGCCGCGACGGCCTGCTGCCGCCGGTATTCACCAAGATCCACCCCAAGTACCGCACCCCGCACATCAACACCGTGATTACCGGCATCGGTATTGCCCTGCTGGCGGCGCTGTTCCCGCTGGACATTCTCGGTGAACTGACCTCGATGGGCACGCTGATCGCCTTTGCCGCGGTCTGCGCCGGCGTGCTGGTACTGCGCCGCACCCAGCCAGACCTGCCGCGCCCGTTCCGCATCCCGATGGCCTGGCTGGTCTGCAGCCTCGGCGTGCTCAGCTGCGTCGCGTTGCTGACCGCGATGACGCTGCATAACTGGATGCTGATGGGCGTATGGACCGCGACCGGCTTTATCATCTACTTCCTGTACGGCGTGCGTCACAGCAAGCTCAATGCGGCCAACAAGGCCAACAACGGCTGAGTTGTCAGCGGTGAACGAAACTGAAGCCCGGGAGCGATCCCGGGCTTTTTCGTTATCGGATAGCCCGGACCGCCCGTAGCCCGGCTAAGCGAAAGCGCACCCGGGGCCGTTCTCGGAGGTCTATCTTCCAAGCTCCCGGGTGCGCTTTCGCTTAGCCGGGCTACAGGAACGGGGCTCCTCGGTCCCTCCCATATTCCATGGCGGCATCAGCTCCATCCGGATACATGCATGAACCTGCGGGCGTTCTTAGTAGAATGGCCCCATGAACGCGACTACCGTCCCCTACGACGCCCAGCGACTGAGCGAACTGGCCCAGCTGCTGATCGACAACATCCGCGAGCTGGCCCACGCCGGCTGGACACCTGCCACCAGCAGCAACTTCTCGCACCGGCTGGACGACCAGCATGCAGCCATCACCGTGTCCGGCAAGGACAAGGGCCGGCTGATCGAAAGCGACATCATGGTGGTGGATTTCGACGGCAAGGCCGTGGGCCGCCCGCTGCGCCCTTCGGCGGAAACCCTGCTGCACACCCAGCTCTACGCCCGCTTCCCGGAAATCGGTTGCGTGCTGCACACCCATTCGCCGGTGCAGACCATCGCTTCGCGCCTGTACGGCAGCGACGGCCACATCCGCCTGGAAGGCTATGAGCTGCTCAAGGCGCTGCATGGCAACACCACCCACGAAACCGCCGTCGACCTGAAGGTGTTCCCCAACACCCAGGACATGGACGTGCTGGCCGCCCAGGTCGAGGCCGAACTCGACAAGGGCCCGATGTGGGGCTATCTGATCGACGGCCACGGCCTGTATGCCTGGGGCCGCGACATGGCCGAAGCCCGTCGCCACCTGGAGGCGTTTGAGTTCCTGTTGCATTGCGAACTGGAACTGCGCCGCCTGCGCGGCCACGCCTGATCCTTCCTTCTACTACGTCGAGTCCCCCATGAGCCGACTGCGCATTTTCAACGACACCGCCCCGGACGCGCCGCTGTTCGACAGCCGCGACGGCGAGGTCATCGCTGCCGAACTGAACAAGATCGGCGTCACCTTCGAACGCTGGCAAGCCAAGCACCCGGTCACTCCGGGCGCCAGCCAGGAAGAAGTGTTCGCCGCCTACCGCGAAGACATTGATCGCCTGGTCGCAGAGCATGGCTTCAAGAGCGTGGACGTGGCCTCGATCGCCCCGGACAACCCGGCGCGCGCCGAGATCCGCAAGAAGTTCCTCGACGAGCATTACCACAAGGAAGACGAAGTCCGCTTCTTCGTCGCCGGCTCCGGCCTGTTCACCCTGCACGTGGGCGACAAGGTCTATGAAGTGGAATGCGTGAAGGACGACCTGATCGCCGTACCCGACAGCGTCAACCACTGGTTCGACATGGGCGAGGAACCCAGTTTCGCCGCCATCCGCTTCTTCACCGAGCCGGACGGCTGGGTTGGCCACTTCACCGGCACCGACATCGCCCAGCGCTTCCCGCGCTACGCGCCCAGCGCGGCATAGAGCCCGCTGTTGCCTGAAGCCCCTCTCCCGTCCACGGGAGAGGGGTTGGGGTGAGGGCAGCTCTTGGCTCTTTCCCCTATCCTCGCCAACCAAGCACTCGTGCCCCTAGAAGCACCGTGCAGGAAAACCGCATGACCATCAAAGCCATCCTCACCGACATCGAGGGCACCACCTCCAGCATCTCCTTCGTCAAGGAAGTGCTGTTCCCGTATGCACGCAATGCCCTGCCCGGCTTCGTGCAGGCCCACGGCAACGAACCGCAGGTCCGCCAGTGGCTGGATGCGGTGGCCACCGAGATTTCCGCCAGCGCCTGCCAGGACGAGGTCATCGTCGAAACCCTGCAGGGCTGGATCGACCAGGACCGCAAACACACCGCGCTGAAGGCGCTGCAGGGCATGCTCTGGGACGTGGGTTACCGCAACGGCGACTACACCGCCCACCTGTACCCCGAAGTGGCCGACGTGCTGCGCGGCTGGCACGCCAGCGGCCTGCCGCTCTACGTGTACTCCTCCGGCTCGGTGCCGGCGCAGAAGCTGTTCTTCGGCTTCAGCGATGCCGGTGACTTGAACAGCCTGTTTTCCGGCAACTTCGACACCGAGGTTGGCGGCAAGCGCGAGGCGCCCAGCTATGCGCATATCGCCAAGGCCATCAACATCGCCCCGGCCGAAATCCTGTTCCTCTCCGACGTGGTCGAGGAATTGGACGCCGCACGCGAAGCCGGCCTGCAGACGGTGCTGGTCGACCGCCTCAGCGATTACCCGCAGCCGCGCAGCGGTGAGGCCACCCATGGGCATGTCCGGGTCGAGCGCTTCGACCAGATAGCGCTTTGATTCTCTGATCGACACACAGAAAGACGGCCCCTCATGGGGCCGTTTTTTTTGCAGGACCCATCGCACATGCCTGAATGTGCAGCGCCGCTTTTCACACCAGCAGCACATCGGCATCACCACCGGTAAAGCAAACGCTGCGCAGGATCAGTACTCCATCGCCAGCTCCGCCATCACACCAAGGACGCCCTCGCATGAGCATCACCGAAGAAATCGGTCAGGCGCTGGCCGCCGAGTTCGCCATTCCCGATGTCGGCACACTGACCGTCATCGTCTCGCGGCTGGCCACCGCCATCGTGCTCGGCGGACTGCTTGGCCTGGAACGCGAACGCAAAGGACGCGCCGCCGGTTTGAAGACCCATATCCTGGTCTCGGTAGGTTCGGCGCTGTTCGTACTGGCACCCTTGCAGATGGGCATTTCTGGTGCCGATGTCACCCGCGTGATGCAGGGCATCGTCTCCGGCATCGGCTTCCTCGGCGCTGGCGCCATCCTCAAGCTCGACAACGAAGAACGCATCCAGGGCCTGACCACGGCCGCGGGTATCTGGATGACCGCGGCCATCGGCATGGCAGCCGGCATGGGCATGGAAATGGTGGCCTTCATCACCACGATTGCCGCCTTGGCGGTCGTGAGCACGCTACCGAAGCTGATGCCGGATAAACGGAAGAACGTCGATGGCAGCGAAGCAGACCTAGATACCTGACCAAACTGACATCGAACCCAGCTTTTTTTTGTGGGAGCGGCGTAAGCCGCGAAGCAAGCGAGTCATCAGATCGCAAAGCTGCCAATCGGCATAGCAGGACCGGCTTCGCGGCTTACACCGCTCCCACAAGTCCGGTGGTTACCTGGCGGGACTGCGCAGCACCAACACATCGATGCTCGAAGGCACGCCAAGACGCGCAGTGAAGCCATCCCATTGGCCCACACCGCTGCTGACGAACAAGGTCATCTCCCGCACCCGGTACTCGCCGCGCACAAAGCCGTGGTTGAACGGCGCTACCACCCAGCGGTCGAATCCCAGCATGTGCCCGCCATGGGTGTGACCGGAAATCTGCAGGTCGATCGCGCCGGTAGCAGCGGCCGCGCGCGCCTGTTTGGGTTGGTGCGCAAGCAATATATGGACGTCGCCGCCCCTGCCACCATCCACAACGGCCTGCATGTCCGGCGCCAGGCCACCGTGCATGTACGAACTCGGCTTCAGTGCCGCGAGGTCACCGATGCCGGAGACCGCCAGCCTGCGGCCATTGATATTCAGCAGTGCGGTCTGGTTCTCCAGCACGCCCAGGCCCATCTGCCGGAAATGCGCCATCCACGCACTGTAGTCGTAGTAGTACTCATGGTTGCCCGGTGCCAACCAGACGCCATAAGGCGCCTTGAGCTGCGCCAGCGGCGCGGCGAACCGACCGCTGTCCTCCAAGCCGCCATCGGCCATGTCGCCGGGCAACACGATCATGTCAGGTTTGACCGCAAGGGTTGCATCGACGATGCGCTGGGTCCGCCAGCTGCGCTTGACCGGGCTGATATGCAGGTCGGCCAATACCGCCACGCGCAGGCCATCCATTTCCTTGGGCAGGTTCGGCACGACCAGATCGCGTTCGTTTACCTGCGGTGGCTTGAGGCCGTTGTAGATGCCGAGCGTGGCCAACAGCACAATCACCAGCGCCGCGCCCTGATTGAAACCGACGCCATGCCAAAGCGTTGCCAGACGTGAGCTGCGCGGCAGCAGGCGTGACAGCAACCAGCCTGCTTCGCGCAGCAGCACGAATACCAGCACCAGCATGAACATCACCAGCACCCAGCCGAACACCAGCTGGATCCAGGCTTCGACCGTGTAACTGAAGATGTCCAGCCTCCACAAGGTGGCGAAGCTCAGGCCGATCAGGGCAAGCAGCACACTGATGCCCGTCCGCCACCGGCGTTGCGGCTTGGACAAGGGATGGACTGGCCACCAGAACAGGATGGCCAACAACGGCAGCAGCAGCGATACGATAAAAGTCATCAGTGGTACGCGGTAAGTAAACTGAGAACGCCCGCGATCAGACCGCCTACGGGCTCAGGAGAGTGCCGTGCACTGTGGCACAGCAACATGGCAGACCGAGCGCCCACAGCTGGAACACTACGTAGCCCAACCGTAGCGCCGAGCCATGCCCGGCTGGAGCGCACCGGCCACGCCGATTTGCCGATCGTTTCAGCTGCGAAGCCCGCAATCATTCTGATTGCAGGCCCTACTGCGGTTTCATTGTTGCCAGCTTCGCGGCGGATGCCGCTCCCACAAACAATACATGTAGAGACGAGCACACCTCGGCTGGCGCTTTTACCGTGGAGCCCTTGCCCCGCAAT